>JAIWEZ010000066.1:0-9528 GCA_048631945.1 Gammaproteobacteria bacterium
TACTTTTTTATAATGAAACGGAGGCCATAATGGGTGATTTACAAAAACTAAAAAAAGACCTGACCAAACAGGATCCTGAGTTCTGGAAAGGTTATGAAGTAAGATTAGAGACCTTCAAGTTGGGTGCTCTTCTCAAACAGGCCAGAATTGAAGCAGGTCTAACCCAAAAACAAATTGCCGATCAATTACACACCACAAAATCTGTGATTTCCAGAATGGAAAACCATGCGAAAGATATTCGCCTGTCCACCCTTGAAAAATTTGCCAAAGCAGTTGGGCGTGATATTCAGGTTGCGTTAATCTAAGCTGTTTATCGGTTGCCCATTTTTTCGTATAAATAAAATATGAGACAAACTCAGTGATGTCCGGTTATAAACGTGAAATGGGGTCAGATCTTTGCTTGACTCTTTGTCGTCCATCCTTGTACGCTTTGATAAGGTCGCAGAAGAGCCTATTATGTTGAATTCCTCTGTGTGTTGAAATGCCAAGGGGCGGTGTAATTCCATGCACATCGGCCGGCACCACGTGTTTCTGCTCTGTGTCAACCCGCGCCTTACGGAAAATATCGATAAATATCCTTACGGTCCAAGGCGCGGATAAAGATGACGAGATCCTCTTTACCCCTTATCCCGATACGGTAATTGCCAAAACGAATCCGGTAATAGTCGCCTTCTCCTTTCAGCTTTTTGATATTGCTGATATCGATGAGAGCATTAGCCCGTTCAACGTCTTCAATGATCTCTTTCACACAAGCAAGAAATTTTCTGTCATTTTTTCTGGTCCGTAAATCCTTGGCAAAACTCTTTCTAAATTCCGTTCTCACGCAGAACCTTCTTTGCCGTCAAGGAGAGTAATAATTTCATCCCTGCCGACATGCCCGGAGTCTTCCCCTTCTTCAATGGCCCTGACCATGGCCAAATCCTCCATGACTTCCATCAGGAGGTCATGAACAACGTCTTTTTTCTCTTCAATGGCTTCAATGATCGCCTGGTTGAAGAGATCCTTTATTTTCCCATCATCAAGAACGCCCAGAAGTTTTGCCTGTAGATGGAGAGGGAGTGTGGATATTTCATCAAGAAAAAGGGTTCCCCCATCTGCAAGCTCAAAGCGGCCCTTTTTCATGGCAGTGGCACCGGTAAAAGCTCCTTTTTCGTGACCGAATAGTTCACTTTCAAGAAGGGTCTCGGTGAGGGCTGCACAACTGATTGCCACAAACGGCTTGTTGCGGCGAGGGCTGTTAAAATGAATCGCTTTTGCAATCAGTTCCTTGCCGGTGCCGCTCTCGCCAGTTGTCAATATTGTGGTCTTGGTGTGTGCTACCTTCAGAATGATATCAAATAGAGCCTGCATTGGCTTGCTTTTGCCGATAATGTTGTCAAAACGATAACGGTTTTCTAGGGCTTGAACAAGACGCCGATTTTCCTTTAAGATCCCATATGTACTGACGGCTTTGTGGATGACCTGTTTCAGTGTTTCATTCTGAAATGGCTTCAGGATAAAGTTGAAGGCCCCCAATTGCATGGCCTCTACGGCCTTTTCCACCGTTCCGTATGCTGTCATCATGACCACCGGCAGGTCGGGGACCTTTTGCTTGATTCGCTTGAGAAGTTCTATGCCGTCCATGGTAGGCATCTTCATATCTGTTAGGACCAGATCAAGGTCCGTGGTTTCCACAATCTCAAGGGCACGTTGGGCGCTATCGGCTGTCAGTGTTTCGTACCCCTCCCCTGACAGAAAGGCACCTAGAACCACAAGGTAGTTTTTTTCATCATCCACAATAAGGACTGTTTCCATCGGTCTATTCCTATTCGTTATTCAACATCGAGTCGTGCATACGGCAAACGGCATAGAGCAGAGGGCAAAGAGCAAAACCAGGTACCCCCTTGCCCTATGCTCTATGCGCCACGCGGTTCGCCGGCAGGGTGATCGTTACCTGGGCACCTTTCTCTGGTGCATTTTCAATCTCAATGTCGCCGCCATGGCCCTCAATGATTTTTCTTACAATCGGAAGCCCCAGCCCACTCCCCTTATCTTTTGTGGTAAAAAAGGGTTCCCAGATCTTGTTCAAGGTTTCATCAGAAATCCCGGGCCCCTCGTCGCAGAAAACGATCGTCAGGGTGTTTCCATGTGCAGATAATTCAATGTATATTGCCCCGCCTTCCGGCATCGCCTGCATGGCGTTCAACAGGATATTCAGAAATGCCTGATACAGCAGTCCGGGATCGGCCTGTATCTCCGGGATATCGCTCGCAAATCGAGTATGGACCTCGTAGCTGTTCTTGTTGATTTCCGGTGCAAGGAATGTAAGATTTTTCTTTATGACTTCATCCACTTTGCAGGGCATGAGGTTGGGTGCCTGGGGCCGGGCAAAATTCAGAAAATCGGTTACGATGCCGTTAAGCCGGTCGGCCTCCTCTACAATGACGTCTGCTAGCTTGACTTCAGTGTCAGTGGGGGATAGTTTCTGTTTTAAAAGCTCGCCTGTGCTGCTAATGATTCCTAGTGGGTTGCGGATCTCATGGGAAATGCCGGCCACCATTTCGCCGAGACTTGCTAACCGCTCAGCATGGCTCAGTTTTTCTTTCAGCAGGAGTCGCTCCTGGGCCCGTTTCTCGATGATTTCCTCGCCCCGTTTTACAACATGGCGAAGGATAAGAAAAAGGACGCCCATAATGGCGACAGAGGTGAGAATAATCCTGTGCTTAAAATGAATGATTGTCCTGTAATCCTCAGACAGGTCTTGAACGATCTCGAACACCCCGAGGATGGGTCCTTCGATGTTCGACAAGGGCTTTTCTGCCCTCAAAGGCACATAAGTTCTCAGCTCTCCTTCTCTCGGGGCTCCGAACATAAGACCCCAGAATCCTCCTCTGCGTATCAGTTTGGAGCGTGATTTGCCTTGAAGGGCTTGCTGATAATCAATGCCTCCCAAGCCTTTTCGCCCTACCAGTTTCTTGTCAAAGCTATAGAAGATCACATTCTGTTCACGGTCAAACATGTTGACCGTTTCCACACTAAAACTGTGGAGGGTGTTCCTGACAACTTTGTCGAGGCGGTTAAACAGAGCCTTGTTCCGCAGTTGAATGACTTGGCCAAACTGAAGGGCAGCAGGTATAATGAACTGGAGGAAGACCTGATGGTTCAGGTTTTCTGCCATTAACAAGGCGTAATCTTCGCTTTTTTTCAAGAGCACTGTCTCGGCCCGATTGGCGATTACCATAGACAAGGCCAAAGAGCCCGCGAGGATTACAACAAGGCTGGTAAAAGTAAAATATTTAACGAGCTTAAAGGGTTTTATCCGATCTATATCGTTTGAGTCCATCCCCACTGCTCGCTATCGAAGCTTTGCCTCAAACCGAAGAGGCTTCGCGATGCTGGTTGCTGGATGCTTGATGCTGGATAGAAAAAAAGGAAAAGCTTCCTTATACAATCCAGTATCGAGTGACCAGTATCCAGTATCTGCCAGGGTTCACAAACAACCTACACTACAAAACTTGACTTATTTGTCCAGTTTTCGACTTATGAAGACGACTAGACAGATATTCGGTAAGGTCTTTTCTCCTGACGTTTTGAAGCGATCATTTGGGCTCTATCCTCAAAGCCCTTTCGTCCCATCATCCCGTAGGTAAATTTTTTCCCGGCCTCAACGCCCGGCTGATCCAACGGATTGATCTCAAGAAAACCTCCCGCATACAGGGTCTGAACCTCAAACATGAACAGGAGTTGTCCTACAGTAAAGGGATTGATTTCAGGGAGCCTTATTGCGGTATGAACGCGGCGCGCCTGTGTCAGGGCAAACTCGGTGGCTTGCTCTTCGGCCTGTAACAGATCATTCAGCGTATGCCCCCCGAGGTAGCTCACCCCATTCATACGATTGAAGACTGCAGGAATCTTGACGTTTTTTCGGAATTTTCCCACTGTAAGAAAGGTAATCACCTTGTCAAAGGGGCCTTCCATATAGAGCTGGAGCTGGGAGTGCTGATCCGTGACACCGAGAGCCTTTATCGGGGTTGGTCCTACATGCACTACCCGACCATTAACGTCGAGTCGTTTGCCTAGGCTTTCTGCCCAGAGTTGACGGTACCAGTCGGCTACATCCCGCAGGGCATCCGAATAGGCCATCATCACAGAAATCGGCTTGTTTTTTGTAGTGTAGGCCAATACCTGAAGTAGGGCATTCATGGCCGCCGGGTTTTTCCACAAGCCTCCCTTCTTGCAAGCCCTGTCCGCATTCCGCGCTCCGGCAAGAAGTTCAGCAATATCAATACCGGCTACTGCTGCCGGAAGAAGCCCAACAGGGGAAAGAACAGAGAAACGTCCTCCAACGCCCGGATGAATTGAAAGGGTTCTATATCCTTGCTCTTCGGCAAGGGCTTTCAAGTTACCGTGCTCGGGATCTGTGGTAGCAATGATGTGGGCTGCGTGTCTTTTACGACCTATCTTTTTTATCAGCCTGTCCCGCACTATGAGAAATTGGCTCATGGTTTCAGCTGTCCCGCCGGACTTGCTAATCACATTAAATACCGTTTTCTCAAGATTGACTATATCAAGCAGTGCGCTAAAGCCCTCGGGGTCAATATTGTCTGCAAAGAAGACTCTAGGCAGGCCCCTCCGTTTGGACTCCGGAAGAAGGTTGTGCTGTGGATGAGCAAGGGCCCGAAACAGGGCAATACCGCCAAGGGTAGACCCTCCGATACCAAGTACGACAAAGTCTTCACATTCCTTGATGACTTCCCTTGCTGTCCTCAAGACTTTCTTTAATGCTGCTTGGTCGTAGGGAAGTTCGTAAAAAGGGAGCACTCCGGCCTTTCTTCGCTGTAGCAGGTTTTGATGAACGACCTTGAATGGCTTTGACATAGCTTCGATCTGTTCCACTCTCAGACCGTGCCGCCGCCCAACAGCATCGGCCATCATGCCGCCAAAGTCCAGAATCATTCTCATGGAGCGTGTCCACGACTTATCTTCCCAGCGTTTCATTGGAACTCCTTATTTTATGTCGGTATAGTTGGTACATCCCTAGAAAAACGCAAAGTGCTTAAGACAATGCGCGAGATGGAAAACCTGCGCCCTATGCACGACCAACAGGGCAAAACAGACTCAACGGTCATAGCAGAATTTATCCCGGCTTGGCAACTATCTGGGCCACGTAAAGGTCCAGAAAACGTTTAGAGGCTGCTGATTTTATAATGGCTACCGTATCTGCTCCCTTGGCCGTGCCTGCCACGGCCACCACCTCTTTGCCTTCTGCAATGAGACCTGCGTCTGCCGCCTCCATAACGATCTCGCAGCAAACCTTGATCCCTTGGCCCAACCGCCTCAAGGTGTTGGCAACAAGAATTGTGGGATAAGACCCTGAGAACTCCTTTGCCAGAGCAGTTTCGATGGAGTGGGTCAAGATCGTCCCTTTGTATATTTGGGCTCCCAGCCGGATTATTTCCTGATAAGCATCCTCTGAAAACTGATCCTGATTTGGCCCCAAGAAGCCTACCGAGTGCGCGACAATTACCAGGTTTACATCCATACCCTGCAAGGTTTGTGCTGCCATTGCACCGGTCTTACCTGAGGTGGATGCCACTACAACGTCCTTATACCCTTCATCATGGACCAGTTTGTAAACTATATCAATACAGGCTTGGGTGTTTTGATGGCCGGACTTTTCAAAATATTCAACCAGACGTTTCATAATATTCCTTCCGTGTCTTATTTCGTAACCGTTCACGGGTTCAGAGGTTGTAACCCTGAAACGCTGAACTTTGAACCTGTGAACGCCTACCTCATTTCTTCGTCAGACGGAACACACCCTCCCATTGTTCACCGGGAGCTACGGGCGGATTTTCTTTAAACGTTTGACAGCGCCGAGCATAAACTTCAGATGGTGTAATATTGCCGAGGGATACCCGCTCGAGATTGCGGGATTCATTAAATTTAGCAATAGCTTCGTCCCATTCCATTTTAAGGTAATGCTGCATGCCATGGTCAAAGATCTTAAAAAGCTGTTTTTCCTGATCGGTGAGACCTCCTTTTATGGCGCAGAGTTCGTAGACCCTGACGGGCTCAGACTTGCCCACAACGGTAATGTTGTCGATCATGCGGGCTTCAACCATGTCGCTGATTTTTTTCTTTTCGCCGTTATCGTTCAATTCTAAGTCCAGTGTGTACTCGCTTACCGATGTGTAAACGCCGTACTGCTTGCCGGCTGCTTCCAGGCGGGCTGCAAGGTTTACAGGGTCTCCCATCATTGTGTAGTTCATGCGTATGGAGCTTCCCATGTTGCCTACGACAATCTCTCCGCTGTTGATGCCGATACGCATCTTCATCTCGTGAACAATCTTCGGCCATTTGTCTCCAGGAATCCATTCATCAGGAGGCATGTTCTTGGTATTACGGTCCGGCTCACCAGGAGCTTGTTTTTCATTGCGCCACTTCTCTCGTAGTTCGCCAAGCTTATTCTGCATGGCCAGAGCAACCCGGCAGGCCCTGAGTGCGTGATCATGAAGGTCCATGGGCGCTCCGAAAAAAGCAAGGATCGCATCACCTTCATATTTGTCCAAGGTGCCTTTTTCGTTGATGAGAATACCTGTCATAGCGGAGAGATATTCGTTGAGAAGCTCTACTAGCTGGTGGGCCGTGAGTTTTTCCGAAAACGTGGAAAAGCTTTCGATGTCGGTAAAAAAAGCGGTAATGGTCCTGGCTTCGCCCCCAAGTTCGGGCATGGTCTTGCTGTTGTACATGTCGTCGATTAGCTCGGGTGCAAGGTAGCTTGAAAACGTAGCTTTAAGAAATCTTTTGTCTCGCTCTTCGGTGAGGTATTTATAGACCGTCAGGCAAACATAGGTTAGGACAAGAACAACGCCTACGGGATATACAATGTTCAGCCAGGCACCTAGGTGAGTGAACAGGTACTGGCATAGGAAGATGTAAGTCACAATTATTACGACGGTCACGGCCGCCCCGGGCAAGGCCCGAAGTCGCGGAACAGCCAAGCCGACGACAAGGCCGAGCAGAACCATGGCCGCAAGGTCAAAAAAAGCTGCCCAGTTAGGGCGCTGGAGAAAATTCTGATGCAGGATATTGTCAATGATGTTGGCATGAATTTCAAGTCCCGGGAATGCGTTGGAAAAAGGTGTAACGCGCATGTCGTATATGCCGATGGCGGTGGCACCAACCAGAACAATCTTATCCTCAAAAGTTTCCGGTGGCAGCCTGTGGCTGAGGATGTCAGTGATTGAAATGTGCGGAAAGGTCTTGCCGCTGCCGCGATAGTTGACCATCAAGCTGCCGAGCTCGTTTGTGGGCGCTGTTAGCTTGCCGGTCTGTATCTTTTGAACTCCGTAGTCATCTATAATAGGTGTGGGGGACCGACCCGTATAAGCCCGAATGGCTTGTACAGAAAGAGGCGCATAAAGGTGTTTCTGGCATTGTAGAACCAAAGGGACCCATCGGACAGCACCGTCTCGATCAGGGAACATGTTAAAATAGCCTGAATACCGGGTAGACCGTGCAATGATCCCTATGTTGGACTGGGGGACGAATGCCTCTTGAAGCCGGACCTTTTGGGCTTGATCTGATGTGTACCGAATCATAGAGTAGCGTGAGGTTCGCGCATTCTTGATGTGCCCTTTGATGGTGTTTTCGTCCAGGTGCTCGAGACCTTCTGCGGTCATCTGAAAGAAGTACCCCAGCACCACCTTGGCCTTTGAGGCTCTGATGGCTTCGGCAAACATCAGGTCATTATCGGCCCGCTGCTTGGCTTGTTTCAGGTAAGCATTGAGCTTGTCATCTTTTATGCCAAGGCTTTTTACCACATCTTCAAAAGCACTGACCGCCTGAACAGTGCTGTTCTTGTCAGGCTCTAAAAAACCTACATCAAAGGCAATGACCTTTGCGCCGCCTTGCGACAGTATGCTGACCAGTTGGGCAAATTTGGACCTGGGCCAGATCCACTTTCCCTGTTCCTGTAAGCTTTTTTCGTCAATTACTGCCAGGACCACTTCCGGCCCTGGGCTCACAGGACCCCGGGAAAGAAATCTCAGGTCAACCGTTTTCAATTCCATGATGTCCAAGAAGGGCACACCCCACAGATAGGCCACCATCCCAAGCACAATGATGCCAATAGTGATTGTAGGGGCATTGATCCTGAAGAGCCTTTTCAGGATTTTCTTATAGGACATGCTGGGACCATAAGAAATGTAAGCAGGTAAGTCAAGCTAAAGCTTTATTTTTATTGACACTATGGCCGTATGCGGTTAGGCTGGAACCAAGCTTAGCTCCACATCGTTCCACGATTACAGAGACGGATAATTGGAGCAGATGAACAAAACCGGAGGCACCAAGTGAAGCGCATTCTTACCATTGCCGGCTCAGATTCAGGAGGAGGCGCCGGGATTCAGGCGGATCTTAAGACAATAACCCTCCTGGGGGGCTTTGGCATGAGTGTGCTGACAGCCCTCACGGCACAGAACACAGTAGGTGTTTCAGCCATCCATGCTGTGCCTCCGGACTTTATCGCACAACAACTCGATGCAGTCCTGTCAGACATAGGCGCGGATGCTGTAAAGACCGGTATGCTCTTCAATGCAGATGCAATTGAGGTCGTAGCTGACAGGCTATCGGCTTACGGCATTGAGAAAATAGTGGTTGACCCGGTGATGGTCGCAAAGGGGGGAGATGCCCTGCTCCTTAATGATGCCAGGGATGCCCTTGTCGCACGACTCATTCCCATGGCCCTTGTGGTTACCCCCAATATTCCGGAAGCAGAGGTTCTTTCCAAAAGATCGATCAGGACCAAAGACGATATTTACGAGGCGGCGAGCATCATACACGCTATGGGGGCTCGGTACGTGTTGATAAAGGGCGGACACTTGGACGGCCCTGCCACAGATTATCTCTATGATGGGAAAAAGTCTTTTGAATTTTCGAAAGTGCGCATTGATACGCCACATACTCACGGCACGGGCTGTGTATTCTCTGCTGCCATTGCCACCTACCTTGCCATGGAACTGGAAATCAAAGAGGCCGTTGAAAAGGCTAAGAACTTCATCCATACCTCTATCCGGTTTGGCCTCCCTCTGGGGAAAGGACAGGGGCCTGCAAATCCTTTTGCCCGATTTGCTCGCGAGCATGAGAAATACCGGGTACTTGAGGCACTCAAAGCGAGTTTGGCCCGTCTCCAGAAAGCCGGGGTAGGGGATCTTGTCCCAGAGGTTCAGTCAAATTTGGGCTATGCCTTGCCCTTTGCCGAAACCCACCAGGATGTTGCCGCGTTCTCTGGCAGATTGGTGCGACTGGGTAATGGGATTGTTTCGGTCAACGGCCCGGCCTTTGGGGCGTCCAGACACATTGCCACCATTATCCTTACCACCATGCGTCATGAGCCGGAATTTCGCTCGGCCATGAATATTCGGTTTTCAGAGGGGCTTGTCCGGCAGTGCAAGGACCTGGGGTGGAAGGTATGCTCGTTTGACCGAAACGAGGAGCCCCAAGACATAAAAGAACAGGAAGGGAGCAGTCTTGAATGGGGCACAGAAA
>JAIWEZ010000067.1:0-9503 GCA_048631945.1 Gammaproteobacteria bacterium
CGGAGCGTCAAAATCGCAAACTGTTTGAGGGCGTTAGCCCGAGTTTTTGCGATTTAGTGGAGCGATTCATGAATCCCAAAATGGCTCACAGGAGTGAGCAAAATCTGGCCTTTTTCAAAAAGCTAAACTCTTACAATATTTGTATTTTTACCATCATTGAAATTTTTTGTCAAAACAAGTGCTATCCATTTGTATTTAGGATAATTGTACCAGTATAATGGAACCTTGACCCAGACCGGCGAACCATGAGGTACTGCTTGTAATAATATATAACCGTTTCTGAATAAACCACGAGGCGCTTCATTGGAGTGAAGATGTGCCATGAAACCATCCAAGCCTTATGACACCTATCGACCTTTCAATAACCTCAAGGCCCTCCTTGAAAAAAACTCGTTCCCGATGGCCCCATGTATAAAAGAGCCGATAGCCGGTCAATTTAAACCCGCCGAGTCGAATCTTGAGGATGAAGAAAGGCTTTTTCAAAAGGCAATGGCAGGTGTTGAACCCATTCTCCGCGAGCACGCTGCGATTGCTGCGACCAAGTCAAACCCTTCAAAGGTCTCGGACGAGGATCCGGATGCCGAAGCCCTGACACGGTTGGAAAAACTAGTGAGATATGGAGAGGGTTTCGCTGTCTCTGACACTCCAGAATATATGGAGTGGATCGGCTACGGAGTCAACCCCGATGTGGCGAAACGTCTCCACTGGGGTGACTTTTCGATTCAGGCCCATATCGATCTGCACGGGCTCGGGGTGGAACTGGCACAGGAGGCCTTTGAGCGGTTTCTCAAGGAAGTCCTGTTATCTGGGAAAAGAGCTGTATTGATAGTACACGGCCGTGGCCTCTCTTCTTGCGAAGAACCCGTACTGAAAACTAGAGTCAAGGAATGGCTTACGTCCGGACGTTGGCGAAAATGGGTCATAGCCTTCACCAGCGCAAGGGCCTGTGACGGGGCAACCGGAGCCACTTATGTCTTGTTGCGGCAGCGGCCTGCCACAAGACGCTGCCGGAGGCAGCACCCTAAGAACCACGGGAGGTGAAGAAAAAACTCTGTTTTTTCAGGCAGAAACGCCATATATAGTGCCCTCGCAAAAAAAATATACAATATTTAGTTGACTTGATAAAACAAACATGATATTTAATTGTAATTAATGGTACTGCTTTTTCCTTAGATTGAGCTAAAATTACGTGTAAGGGGAAAATATGCTTAACATCTTGTTTGTTGATGACGAAGGTATAGTTTCGGATGTGCTAGGGCAAATCTTGACCCGACTCGGGCACTGTGTTGAAATTGCCTCGAACGGCCACGAAGGTCTTCGAATGTTTGATAGCCGAGTCTTTGATCTGGTAATTACAGACATCCTTATGCCCGGCATTGGCGGGCACGGTGTGGCACGGCACATTCGCAGCTCCGACAGAGCCTACATCCCAATTATTGGTATTTCTGGAACCCCATGGTTTCTTGATGGTGATGTATTTGATTCTGTCCTCCCCAAGCCCTTCAGCATACAAGCCCTTACAAATGCCATCGATGACGCTATGGGAAAAGGATCAAAACCCCAGACACTCACAGAAAATCAGGAGCAAGGCCACGGCCTCCATGGCGTATCGACTTCCCCGCTTCTTGCCACATGAAGCGCTGCCGCAAGAAAAAATCCTGGCCCCTTAAGCGGGCACCATTTCACATTTGATACCAAATAGTGCGTTAACAAGAAGCACATATGGCGATTTCCTTATTTACACCTTTCCTTTTGCTGGTTCTTTCGTTTTGGGTAAAGAAAGGGTTTACGAAAGTCTGTCCGTAGATCTCATGGAGACCCAGGCGTTTCAAGCAATTTTTCGGTAGTAGGCCATGTGGTGCCGATCTTAAGCAATGCGACCTGGCTGCCAAGGTTGAGTATACGGATGGCCTCCTGTACAAGAAGAAAGCCCGTGACTGCTGTGTGGGCCTTTACACCCCGCAAAATCCTGGTCTTTTTGGATTGTTTGTAATATCATTTTGATACGGAACCCGTCCAGATACTTAAAAGCTGTTTCAAAACTCTTTGACGACTCCATTTTGGTCATTTTTGCCAAAAGTTCTTGGCGAAGTGAAGTGTTAAAAAATTGTAACTGTTTGAGGGCGTTAGCCCGAGTTTTACAATTTTAGCGAAGCGAGCATAGAACTTTCAAAAATGGCCAAACAGACCAAGGAAAAGGGTTTTGAAACAGCTTCTAGTGAAAATCAAAGGGGCCACGAAAAACTGTGATGCGTGCTGTAGTCTGGCTGCAGATTTTTATCATATCCATTCTTCTTGGGTATTCTACCTATTCCCTTTTTAAGGGCAATTTTGAGCAGGCGTTTTTGCCTTATCCTATATTGATAATATATTACCTCCTGCTTGGGCGACGCAAGATCGAGAATACTACACCCGCTAAAGACCAAGATAATAACATAACATATTGACATGATACGCAAAACCACCACAAAAGATGTGAAGGCGATTCACCGTCTCCTAAAAAAACATTCTGACCGTGGGGAACTGCTACCGCGGGCCTTGAGTGACCTTTATGACGACGTGAGAGACTTTAATGTCTTTGAGGAAAAAGGTAGCGGTTCTATTATCGGCGCCTGCGCCCTTCACGTATTTTGGGAAGATCTGGCAGAGATACGCTCTCTGGCTGTTTGCGAGCGATATCAAAGAAAGGGAATCGGCTCTGCACTGGTTACAACTGCTCTGGCCGAAGCCAAGGACCTTGGAATCAAGCGCGTCTTTACCCTGACCTATCGCCCAGATTTTTTCAACAAACATGGATTTAAGATTGTAGATAAGGCCACGCTCCCCCAGAAAATATGGGCAGAGTGCATCAAGTGCGTGAAGTTTCCGGACTGCGATGAAATTGCCATGCTGACACCCCTGAGTTAAGGGTATCCGAGATGAATTCATGACAAGTTTTTTTTGGAAAACTTTTCTAAAGTTTTCGGCTGGCTATTCCGATAACGGTACTAAAATATACACTCACTAATTGGTGACGGTTTCGTAAAAAGTCTTTTGCGAACGACATTGAGCATTTTGGGAGAAAAGCACTCAATATGTTCAGCGTTAAGAAATGCTAACTGTTTGAGGGCGTTAGCCCGAGTTTTAGCGTTTTAGCTGAACACCTTGAGTGCGCCCAAAATGCTCACGGAGTGAGGAAAATTGATTTTTTACGAGACCATCAATTTTGTAATGCCTTGTCAATTCATTTCAAAGTCAAGGTGCTATCCCCGGGTCAACCGCTCAAAGTATCCAACCTTTTTCCAGGAAAAGGGCTCTTTCTGACAGGGAAAGATTGAGTTATTGTGAAAGATCGGATCAGAGTCCAGGTCGTAGCGCGAGGCTCTGACCGCCTCAGGCCAAAGCGCAGTGTGGGGAATGGGTGAGTACTGGGCCAGTAGCGGTCTCACGCCGCAGGATTTCACCATCTTAATGGAGGTCTCAAGTTCGTCAGGGTCCTGTTCCGGCAGACCGCAAAGTAGATACGCACCCATGGCTTCGCCTTTGAAGCCGGCGCCTTTCAGGTGATCGACCGCCTGTTGAAATTCCCCCGGCCCTACCTTACTGTCCATGGCCTTGCGATCATTAAAGGAAGCCGTTTCAAGCCCGAGTCGTATAGTTTTAAACCCTGCACGAAAGAGCAATCGTGCCATATCTCTTGACAACGGCCTTATGTGAAGCGCATTCGGTGTATGGAAGCGCACGTCAAGGCCCCGGGCAAGGACTCCTTCAAGGATCGGAATTATGTGACGGTTTGCATCTATCAGCAGGGCGTCGTCATAAAAGGCAAAATCCTGCACAGAGTATTTCTCGTGCCAGTAGGCTATTTCTTCTACCACATGCCGGGGTGACCTGCGCCTGAGCGTAGGATTTAGAAAACCGGATGCACAATAAGCACAACGGAAAGGACAACCCCGACCGGTAAGGATGGGAACATAGGTAATATTTGACTGCAGATCAAAGGCCGGATAGGGATACGTATCCGGATCATCAGCAAAAGCCCGCTGTTCAGCGGCAAAACCCGTGAGGCGGCCAACCAATTCAATCACAGCGGCTTCGCTCTCTCCGCACAGGACGTAATCTGCACCAGCATTATTGACTGCATGGTCGTAGCAGAGGGTAGCATAGATTCCTCCCAGCACCACAGGCACCTCGGGCAACGTCTCCCGAACGATTTCAATGAGGGCGATGACACCCGGATACCAGTAAGTCATAAGGGAGGTCACAAGCACTACTTCCGGTCGGGGTCTCTCTTTGATAGCCTTGCGCACCAAGCTTTCAGGTATACCGTATCTGGAATAATTCCTGGGCACATCGTATAGCTTTTCGGGTTTTTGTATCCGGCTTTTCAGATAGTGCCCCTTGCCGAACCGACCGGTATTTCCGGTGTGTGACAGCTCGGGATAAAACCGATCCAAACAGTCGATGTAGCTAACCTGATACCCGTGCATCCTGAGGATACTGGCGATAGTGAGGACCCCGATCGGCTTGGCCCAGAAATCGTATGCCGCAAAATCATGTATCCAGGGGTTGATTAAAAGGATATGAGGAGAATCTTTTTCCATGTCTAACGGTGTAACAGACAACCCAAGAAAAAGCAAAAAGGAGTAGATAGGTGGTTTTTGGGTTTGCAATACGCACAACAAAGCGCTATCGTTTCAAGCAGTTATAGAAACTGAAAAACAATGAATTGTTGGAGGTAATATGGCCATGAAGGTGATCGGCGTAATCGGGGCAGGTAGCTGCAACAACGAAATTTACGAACTTGCACGTGAGGTCGGGGTCGGTATAGCCAAGATGGGTGCGATCCTGATATGTGGCGGGCTGGGCGGTGTGATGGAAGGTGCTTGCCGCGGGGCTTATGAGGCAGGGGGCCGGACAGTGGGTATCCTTCCTGGCCCTGACAGAGCCCACGCCAACCAGTATGTCACCATTCCCATAGTGACCGATCTGGGCCATGCCCGAAATGTGCTGATCGTACGAAGCTCAGATTTGCTTATAGCGGTCTCGGGTGGATACGGTACCCTGTCTGAAATAAGTATCGCCCTTAAACTGAAAAAACCGGTTGTTGGTCTTTCCACCTGGCCCAACATGGAAGGGGTGCAATATGTGTCCACAGCCGAGGAGGCGCTGAATGCAGCCTTAGTTTCAGTCTAGATGACGATCCGGCGGGCCAGGCGCTCGACAGCCTCCATGACGGCTTCAACATTTATGGTAAGAAGGGCTCTGTCCCGGACAACCAACCGGCCGTCGATGATCACGTCCCTTACATCACTCCCACTTGCCGAGTATACAAGGTGAGAGACTGGGTCATAAAGGGGGGTCAGATGGGGTTTGTGGGTGTCTATAATAATCAAATCGGCCTTCTTGCCCTTTTCAAGCGACCCGATCTGTTCCCCTAAGCCGATAGCCTCTGCGCCGCTTTTGGTCGCCAGGGCCAAGACTTGCCTGGCATCCAGGACCGTGGGATCAAGTCTCTTCACCTTGTGGAGCTTGGCCGCGGTGTCCATCTCCTGAAACATGTCCAGGTTGTTGTTGCTGGCAGCACCATCGGTGCCGATCCCCACGGCAATGCCCCTTTTCAGAAATTCGGGGATTGGGGCCACGCCCGAGGCAAGCTTCATTTCACTTTCCGTTGCGACCGACACCCCAATGCCACGCTTGGCCATACACGCAATGTCTGCTTCATTTACCCAGATTGCATGAACCACGAGGGTCCTGGCATTTAATACGCCAATCCGGTCAAGGTATTGAACAGGGCTCGTCCCATGCCTTTGTTCAATCTCCTTTACCTCGCTTTGCGTCTCGGCCACATGGATTTGAAAAAGGCAACCAGCCTCGTCAGCTACTTTACGGGCCTCCTTGAGTGTCTCCTCAGAGCAGGTGTACGGGGAATGACAGAAGAGGCAAGGAGTCACCAGGGAGTTCTTCCCTTGCCATCTTTCGATGAATTGTGCAGCTTCCGCTACGTTTTTCTTGGGATCAGCAACCCCTGGGGCGGGAAAGTCCACAATCCCCTGTGCAAGGATGGCCCGCATTCCCGACTCCTGAACAGCGTGTGCCACTGCATCCTCAAAAAAATAGCCGTCACAGAATGTAGTCGTGCCGGACAAAAGCATCTCCGCACAGGAAAGCAAGGTGCCTGTATACACGCTTTCAGGATTCAACCACTGTGCTTCAGCCTTGAATATGTAGTCGTTCAACCAGGTTAAGAGAGGGAGATCATCGGCCATGCCCCGAAACAGAGTCATGGCCGCATGGGTATGGGTGTTTACCAATCCAGGCATGATGATGCCCCCTTGGGCGTCTATGACATGACGGGCCGCGGGGAGCGGCTCATCTGCCGTCCTTTCCTCAACACGCTTCAGGGTGCCATCTGCTATACACACTATGCCGCTTTTGAGAATATCAAAGGCCACATTAACCGTCAGGACCGTGCCGTTATGAACTACAATATCGTAGGGTGTGTCTTTTTGCATAGTATGCTCTCGCCCGCTCCCCTTCGACCAGGCTCAGGGTCGCTTGAGCTTCACCCTATTAAATAGAGAGTTGAACATAGCAAATTATCAAAATTTGAAGAAAATTCTCACAAGTGGTCTTGAGATGTCACCTGTAATTTAACAGGGCAAGGAGACCACAGAGTTCGTTTTTTCGGCCTGATTTTTTGGGTAAGAAAATCAGGCCAAGAGCTCAGTCCGCCGGTGGCGGATTGTTCATCATACACTTGCTATCTTTGAGCAATGGGTTATTGAAATGAATCAGCAAGACAATTTTTTGCAATAACAATTTCCCGCGTCAACCGGATGGCAGGTTAGGCTGAATTGCCCTCTCAGCAATTCAGCCTAAAAACTCTGAGGCTCTGTGCTCTCTGTGAGAGACAAAAAGCCCCCCTCCGTTACCTATCTTGGAGATTACGCGTAGCCCGTCACGACTTGGTCTGCATAACAATATCTTGTGCAATCCGATTTACAGCCGCCATCACTTCATCCACGTCGAGTGTCGTCAAGACCCGGTCCTCCATCAACACCCGGCCGTTCACAACAGATGTGACCACATCACTGCCGGTCACTGCATAGACGAGATGTGAGTAGATATTATACATCGGCATCAGGTGCGGACTTCTGATATCGATAATGATGATATCGGCCTTCTTGCCCGCTTCCAGTGAACCAATTATGTCGCCCATTCCCAATACCCGAGCCCCATCTATGGTCGCCATGCTTACCACTGTCCGGGCGTCCATGACTGTGGGATCAAGGGTATGCACCTTATGGAGCTTGGCTGCGGTGTCCATCTCCTGAAACAGGTCCAGATTGTTGTTGCTGGCACAACCGTCAGTCCCGATACCCACTGTGATGCCTTGCTTAAGGAGTTCAGGGATCGGAGCCACGCCTGAGGCAAGCTTCATGTTGCTTTCCGGGTTATGTGCTATTTTTACGTCAAAGTTTTTCAGGAGCGCTGTATCCTCTGCGGTCAGGGCAACGCAGTGGTCGGCAATCAGGTTTGGGCACAGAAATCCTATTTCTGCCAAATGGGCCACAGGGGTCCGTCCATATTTTTCTCTGATCTGCACCACCTCACGCTCTGTTTCCGATAGGTGGATGACTATTGGCACACCGTTTCTATCGGCAATGGCCCGGGCCTTTTGCAGCAAATCCGGGGAGCACACATAGGCAGAATGGGGTTCAACCGCTATGGTAATTAGAGGATCATCCCGCCACTTTTCAATCAGGGCCTCTGTGTACTTCAAGCCATCTTCCACGGGGCCGTAATTCGGGGATGGAAAATCATAGATCACCTCGCCCACCACAGCACGCATCCCGGCCTCTTTGACAGCTTGGGCCACAGCCTCTTCAAAGAGATACATGTCGCAGAAAGTGGTCGTGCCTGAAAGGATCATTTCAGAACAGGCAAGGAGAGTACCTTGATAGACAATATCAAAGGTGAGTTTGGCCTCGGCAGGAAAGATATAGTCATGAAGCCATGTCATTAGGGGCAGGTCGTCGGCCAGCCCGCGAAAACAGGTCATGGCCGCATGTGTGTGGGTGTTCACCAGACCCGGCATGATGATCCCACCCCGGGCATCAATGATTTTTGCGGCCTGGTACGAGGCGCTCAAGGCATCTTCTGTCCCTACCTCCACAATTCGATCCGCGGACACAGCCACAGCCCCGTTTTCGATCAGGGTGTCCTGGGGGTCCATGGTCAGAACCGAGCCGTTTATAATCAATATGTCAATTGATTCCATGGTTGCTCGTTGTTTGTTATTTGACATTTAATGTCATTAACCTAACGAATGTTGACGTTGAAATCCCTCTAAATCCCCCCTGCCCCCCTTTGCTAAAGGGGGAGATTGGACGCTTGAGTTAATGATATTTGCTTGCTGGATACTGGATGCCCGTTTCGACTTCTTCTAAATCCGCACTCCGCATTCCGAGATCGGAAATCCGTCTATGCCGATAACTTTTCTATTACTCGCTTTATTATCGCCTGAAGGCGGGGTGCCGTACGCTCAGCTACAGCAATAATTTCTTCCACCCGAGCAGGCTTTACACGATCCGGAAGATTCATGTTGGTAATCACAGAAAACCCAAGGATGGCCATTCCCCCGTGGACCGCTGCTATCACTTCGGGGATTGTGGAGAGTCCCACGGCATCCACCCCAATGGTTTTAAGAAACCGAATTTCAGCACCGGTCTCAAGAGACGGGCCTGGAAGCCCCGCATAAACACCTTTCTGAACCCGGATATTGTTTTCGAGGGCAGCCTCTTCGGCAAGGGCCGTCAGCTTCCGGTTATATACCTGAGACATGTCAGGAAACCGCGGTCCCCACTCATCCATATTCGGCCCGATAAGTGGATTGTTGCCCATAAGATTGACGTGGTCGGTTATGATCATGATGTCACCTACATCAAACAGAGGATTAATCCCGCCTGCTGCGTTCGACAATATGAGGGTCTTTACTCCCAGCAGCTGCATTACCCTTATAGGGAGGGTAATTGCTTGCATGCTGTATCCTTCATAATAGTGGAACCGCCCCTGCATTGCCATGACCGCCTTGCCGGCCATTTTACCAGACAACAACCTTCCGTGGTGGGTTGGGACCGTAGAGACCGGGAAGTGGGGTATGTCTTTGTAGTCAAGCGATATGGCCTTGTCTATGCCATCCGCCGTGTCACCGAGGCCGGTTCCAATCAGCAACCCTATAAGCGGCCGGTCTGTGATCTTGGCCCGAACAAAGTCAGTGGCCTCAAGGACTTTATTTTTGAACGTTTTCATGATAGGCTTCCTTTGTACGGCAATAATAAGTGTGCAAACCTTAGAACAGATAACAAACATCAGTCAAACGGAAATTGGTGGCCTGACGGGGCCAACGGAGATTCGGTGTATAATTAGTGCCCATCCACTAATCGTAAAAACTCAATGGGCACAAGCGTAAGTTTCCAATTCAGAAATGAGCAATTTTCCGCAAGGTCAAGGAAAAC
>JAIWEZ010000068.1:0-9424 GCA_048631945.1 Gammaproteobacteria bacterium
AGTTTCGAAATCGTCATGCCGGACTTGATCCGGCATCCAGAACGCATTGAATTTACTGGATTCCGGCTTTCGCCGGAATGACGGAAAAGAGCATTTTCCGACTTTTTACGAAACCGTCAATACTGGATTCTGAAATTGTTTTTCATTCCGCATTCCGAAATCCGCATTCCGCAATGGTAAGGGAGGAATTATGGCAAATTCGATAAGAACCGGTATTCTTTTGGCCGGATTGACTGTCCTTGTCATGATCATCGGCAATTTGCTGGGTGGTCGCCAAGGAATGATCATCGCATTTTTCTTTGCGGTGATCATGAATTTTGGCAGTTACTGGTTTTCGGACAAGATCGTGTTGAGGATTTACCGGGCCAAGCCGGTTTCTGAGGCTGAGGCGCCAGGGTTACATCGCATGGTCAGACAACTGGCCCAGCAGGCGGGCCTTCCCATGCCAAAGGTTTGCATCATGCCCTCTGAATCTCCGAATGCCTTTGCCACAGGCCGTAATCCACAGCATGCGGTGGTGGCGGTCACCCAGGGAATTTTAAGGTTATTGACCCAAGACGAGCTAAAGGGGGTACTCGCTCACGAGTTGGCCCATGTAAAGCACCGGGACATCCTGATCGGCTCGATTGCGGCCACCCTGGCCGGTGCCATCATGATGATCGCCAGCATGGCCAGGTGGGCTGCCCTGTTTGGTTTCGGGGGGCGCGATGATGACGATGGCGGGGGCATGATCGGCCTCATTGCCATGTCGATCCTTGCCCCAATTGCGGCCATGTTGATCCAGATGGCCATATCCCGGTCCAGGGAATATGCAGCCGATGCAGCAGGCGCCTCTTTTGCGGGTAGCCCCCATGGCCTGGCAAGTGCCCTGCAAAAGATATCTTCGGCCTCCCGGCAGATACCCATGAAGGCCGAACCGGCCACAGCCCACATGTTCATCATGAACCCCTTGTCCGGAAAAAGCCTCATGAACCTTTTCAGCACCCACCCGCCGGTGGGAAAAAGGATTGAAAAATTAACGGGCGGGTAAGATGCCCAATAGCTGCCACTCTTTCGGGCGAGGATAAACCCCCGCCCCTACGATCACACACCGCAAACCGGGCGTTCCATACGCTAGGAACGAAAAAGCCCGACCTCGTATAAGCATCAGCCTTTTTTGCTCAGCGACAAACAGAAAAAAATCCAAATATATCGCCATTTCAGTGTATTAGAATTCTGCTTTGCGGAATACGGGATAGATGTTAAGATCTTGAACTATGAAGACGGCTAGACAGTATCTTATCCTCACACTCCTTCGGAGAATATTTGCTAAGCTAAAAGAAGCAGGCCGCGACCTGTTGCCCATCATACTGGTCATCACTGTCTTTCAGCTTGCCGTACTTCGGCAGCCATTTCCGGAACTCCTTGAGGTACTTATGGGCGCAGCCTTAGTAGTAATCGGCCTCATGCTGTTCGTCCAGGGCCTTGAAATGGGCCTATTCCCCATCGGGGAGTCCCTGGCCGTTGCCTTTGCACGAAAAGGGAGTCTGGTCTGGTTGTTGATCTTTGGATTCGGCTTAGGGTTTTCCACTACCGTGGCCGAGCCCGCTCTGATTGCCATCACCCAGGAAGCTGCAAAAGTGGCGGCTCAAGCGGACATTATCGCACCTGGCGAAAACGCCCGGGCGTCCTATGCTCTTGGCTTGCGTCTTACGGTGGCTGTTTCCGTGGGGCTGGCTATCGGGATTGGCATAATACGTGTCCTGCGCGGCTGGCCCGTTCATTATCTGATTATCGCCGGCTATATGATTGTCGTTTTGATGACTATAATAGCCCCTAAGGAAATTGTGGGTATTGCCTATGACTCCGGAGGCGTCACCACTTCCACGGTAACGGTGCCCCTTGTCACCGCCTTAGGGGTTGGCCTTGCTTCCTCTATTCGGGGCCGTAACCCCATGGTGGACGGCTTTGGCATGATTGCTCTTGCCTCCCTGCTTCCCATGATTTTTGTTATGGGCTTTGGCATGATAGTATTTGGCGTTAAAATCGCCTGGTAGATGGACATGTTGCTTGAAATTGCACAGACATTTGTGGCTACTTGCAGGGATGTTTTTCCAGTTTTGGCCCTCATAGTGGGTTTCCAGGTCATCATACTGCGCCAGCCCATCCCTCACTTGCGTCAGGTGGTTGTGGGCTTCGGTTGTGTGCTGGCAGGGCTCACGCTGTTCCTCGTGGGCCTGGAGAAAGCCCTTTTTCCGCTGGGAAAGATTATGGCGAAGCAACTCTCGGCCCCGGAGTTTGTCTTCGGAACAAAGATAGTGCCTCAAGGCCCGGATTGGTGGGCTTACGGCTGGGTCTATGTGTTTGCCGCCTTGATTGGTTTTGCCACCACCATTGCTGAGCCTGCTCTCATCGCTGTTGCTTATAAGGCGAATCAGGCCTCCGGAGGCACCATCAGCCAATGGGGGTTGCGACTTGTCGTGGCCTTTGGGGTCGCGATCGGGATTGCGCTGGGAACATTCCGGATCATTACCGGGACCCCCCTCTTTTTGTATATCGCAGCCGGATACCTGATAGTGGTGGTGCAGACTATCTTTGCGCCAAAAGCGATTATTCCCCTCGCTTACGATTCCGGAGGGGTGACCACATCTACCGTGACAGTTCCGCTGGTGGCGGCTTTAGGCCTGGGGCTTTCGGCAACCATCCCGGGACGGAATCCCGCTTTCGACGGCTTTGGCCTGATCGCCTTCGCAAGCCTGTTTCCAATAATAACAGTCATGGGTTATGCCCAGTTTATTCAGTTGTGGACCGGTATACATCGCAAGTCCACTAAGGAGGAATAACATGAGATTCAAAGTAATCATTGCGACCGTGAAGACCGATGTGACCGATCGCATCGTGGATGCCGCAAAGGCAACCGGCGCCACCGGCGCCACGATTACTCCTTCGCGCGGTACGGGCATTCATGAGGCAAAGACCTTTTTTGGGCTGACCCTTGAAGCACAGACAGATTTGGTCATATTCCTGTTGGAGGAACACCTGGTGGAAGCGGTTATGAAAGCAATCTGCGAAGCCGGACACTTTGAAAAGCCTGGCACCGGTATCGCTTTCGTATTGCCGGTGGAACAAGTGGCCGGTCTGGAGAGCCAGATGGAGCGATTCAAGGAAGAGGTTCGAAAAGAGTATTTCTGAACCTCGGACGGCCTCCTATGCGAATCTTCAAAAGTTTGCTCAACAGGAAAATCCTGGGGACGGGAAGAAAGGACACACAACTATGTCAGTAAAAACATCGATTGTTCAAGCCAAAGATGTTATGCGCCGAAATGTGGTGACCATAGATGGCATGGCCACAGTCCGGGAGGCTGTCACGAAGATGCGATCCGAAAATGTCACGGCCTTGCTAGTGGACAAACGCCATCCCAACGATGCCTGGGGCATTGTCACCATCCCGGATTTGGTGCGAGACGTCATCGCGCCCAGGCGTTCTCCGGACAATACCAACGTCTACGAGGTCATGACAAAACCGGTCATTACGGTGCCGCCCGAGATGAATGTCCGTTATGTGGCACGTCTTTTACATCGAGCAGGCGTAAGAAGAGCGCCGGTTGAAGCCCAGGGAGAACTTTTAGGAATAATCTCGTTGTCAGACCTTGTGTTAAGAGAAGGCCTTTTGTAGGGTTGAAAAAGGATTGTTCTCGGCGACCCTACGGTCTATCTGACTCTGTTTTCATTAGTCCGGAAAAAAGAGAGGGAAGTCAATGAATCCAATAGTTGCTATGTTTGCAGTTTTTTACCGTAAGCGGACATGTCCTAATTGCAAGAGAGACCAGGTTGTCCCTGCGAGCAAAAGATTGGAAAGTGTGCGTTGCAAATTCTGCGGAGCAGATGTGCCTCCGCGCAAGTAGGTAGGCGTTCACAGGTTCAGAGTTCACCCTCTTCTTGATTCGGACTTGTGGATCGTGCACAAAAAAGAAGGCGATCGGGTAAGGGCCGGTGAAGAGGTGTTAAACCTCAAAATCCCGGCAATTGATAACGAAAAAGCCCGACCTGTCAAAAGGTCGGGCTTTTTTTGTTTCAGCTTATCTGCCGAAAGCTTCTATGCAGGCCTGAAGATCATAAGCCAGGCCTGGGCTATCAAGATACTTATAATCATGTACGGGAAGGCTGTTTTCATAAACCCGATAAAGGATATTTTATAGCCCTTGGACTCGGCAATACCCATTGTGACCACGTTGGCAGATGCGCCGATGATGGTGCCATTGCCGCCAAAACAGGCACCCAGGGCCAGGGCCCACCACAGGGTGTTCTCGGAGCCGGGGATGACCTTTGAAAGATAGGCCACAATCGGGAGCATGGTGGCTGTAAAGGGGATGTTATCCACAAAGGCCGACATAATGGCCGCCACCCAGAGGATCAGGGTCATGGCCATCAAAAAGTCTCCTTGGGACAGATCCAGTATCCAGTCGGCAATAACGGCGAGAAGCCCTGCATGCTCCACCGCGCCAACCAGCATGAACAGGAAGATAAAAAACATCAGGGTAGGCCACTCAATATCTTTTTCGATCAAGTGGATCATATCCACCTTCTTGGTCAGTATGCCTACAGTAAAAAGAACGCTAGCGCCGGTCAGGGCCGCAATACTCACCTCCATGTGCCAGTAACCGTGGGACAGGAAGAGAAAGACGGTAAAACCTAAAATAATCAGACCGTACGTGAGCAGGGTCGGATCGTAGATCTTGTACTTTTCCTTCAACTCCGCAGTAAACTCATCCACATTCGTTACCGTGGCCTGGGCCGTCGCATAAGCTTTGCCCCAGACCAGCTTGGTGTAAACAAACATGACAACCATGGAGACCGTGCAGCACAGGGCCAGGGCAATGACAAAGTCCATGAAGGTAAGACCGATATAGGACCCGATCATGATATTGGGTGGGTCGCCAATCAGTGTGGCCGTACCCCCCACGTTTGAAGCCAGAACCAACGGGATCAGCAGATGGAGAGGATTGAGATTACAGGAGACGGCTATCTCGATGGCCACGCCTGTCAGGAGCAGCATGGTGGTCACATTATCCAGGAAGGCTGAAGAGATGGCCGTAAAGATCATCAAGAGGATGGTAAGAACAAAGATTTTTCCTTTGGCAACCTTGTAAGATATGTACGCACACCACTGAAAAACCCCCGTATTCTTCAAGACACCTACGATGATCATCATACCCATCAAGAGAAAGACCACGTTCATGTCAATGGAGTGGATGGCGGCCTCAAAAGAGAAGATGCGCCACTCAGGATAGATCGTGCCGACAGTGTACGAGAGCACCATCATAAAAGCCGCGCCCAGCATGGCGGCAATGGTACGATGAAGGAGCTCAAAGGCGATCAAAATATAAGCGAGGATGAAGACGACCGTTGATATCCAGAAGGCCGGACCCAGGACCCGGTCAACGGCGATCTCCTCAGTAATATAGTAGTGGTCGCCCTTCTTGGCAAACTCCGACCCCTCGAGGTGTTTGATCGTGGTCTTGAAGCTGGACTTGTGAATCTTCGTCTCAACCGATGCGGTGTGCATGACATCCTTCTCGACCATGAACTCCAACACAAAATGGCCGTTTCGGCCCGTTTCGGCCTCTGCCACAGCATGGCCGTTCAGACTCACCTCGACCGCCATCTCTGCAACCGGTTCTTTGTGGGAATCCATTATGGTCCCTGCAATGGACACATACTCTCCACCTTCAATATGAACCGCCTCGTGGGCCTTCCCGCCCCCGTGACCGGCAAAGGCAAGTGAAGCAAGAAAAACCAGTGCAATAGTTACCGTGCTAACCAGTAGAGATTTTTGTGTACGCATGAAAGATCCTCCTCCCTTGTTTTTCCTCCAAAATTGCCTCGGCCTGTTAGCACAAAGGCTTGCTCCGGTCAATCTTTTTTTGAGAGAATTCTACCCACATCCCTCACAGGTCCACGCAGGGACAAAATTCGTCACCCATCCAAGCCTCTGAGCAACAGCCTCACGGCAACGTCAAAGTAAGCCTTGGTCTTGACACAATGTTTTACAATGAAAATTGCCTCATTCCTAAAATCCCCCCTATCCCCCCTTTTTCAAAGGGGGGAACTTCAAAGTCCCCCTTTATTAAAGGGGGATTTAGGGGAATTTTCATGTTCGGGCAAAAGGTAACTTTGACGCAGTCCTGGAAGCTCGTCCCAACCCGTTTGTTTCATTAGGCTAAAATGATATGATATTTCGATTTTTCGCAATGGACTACGAACAACCATCATCGGACTCTTCCGATAGTCTGGATAAGGGAAAAAAAGTCGTAACGGGGCCGAGTCAACATGGACAATGATTATGCAACACGGCTTAAGGAGCGCCTGATTCATCAGGTGCGTGGTGCTTCTTCCATGCTGGTCGCTTTTTCCGGGGGGGTGGACAGTTCACTCCTATTGGCCATGGCCCATGAAATTTTAGGGGATGACGTGGTGGCAGCAACAGCGATTTCAGACATATTTCCTGCCCAAGAAAAGGAGGTGGCCTCAAAGTTTGCCCAGGATAGGGGTATTGAGCACATCGTGTTCGGCTCTGAAGAAATGAACCTTCCGGCCTTTGTGTCCAACGGGCCGGACAGATGCTATCATTGCAAGAAATCACTTTTTCAGAAGCTTATCAAAATAGCAGAAGAAAGAAGCATAGAATTTGTGGCCCATGGAGCCAATGTGGATGACCTTAAAGACTACCGCCCCGGGCTTAAGGCCGCCGCCGAAATGGGAATTATGGCTCCCTTGTTGGATTCTGGTTTGAGGAAGCAGGACATTCGCTTCCTGGCCAAGGAGAAAGGATTTTCTCAATGGGATAAGCCGGCCATGGCCTGCCTTGCCACAAGAATTCCCTATGGAAGTCCTATTACCTCAGAAAAGTTGAAGATGATTGAGGAAGCTGAAAAGTTTCTTTTTGAGAAGGGCATTAGGCAATGCAGGGTAAGGCACCACGATTCTGTGGCAAGGATAGAAGTGGAAAGTCCGGGGTTAAGCATGATCATGCATAATGATGTAAGAGAAGCCATTGTGCTCAAGTTCAGAGAGATTGGTTTCTTGCATATTTCTGTAGACCTGGAGGGTCTTGTGTCAGGGAGCATGAATCGAGCGCTGGAAATTGAGTAATCATTCACCATTCGGGGTAAGGGAAACCACATTTCGAGTTGCGTGTTACGGGTGCGGGTCTGAGGGATTCACCGATTCAGATTTTAATTCCGCAATCCGCAATCCAAAATCCGCAATCCATACGGGAGGATATTGATGGCGGGCAAGGTGATCTTGCAAGATGCTTTCAAGCGCTTCACATTGGATCAAGACAAGGTCTTTCCACCTGAAGAGACCGTGCGGAGGTTTAAGGAAAAACTAAAAAAGGTGAATCTTGATATTTTGGAAAAAACGATGAGAATTGATAGCGGCAGACTGGATATTCCCGTATATTTCAGCATATGCGGACAGGATGCCCATAAGGTCATAGGCACAAAAAAACAGATGGGAAAAGGGGGCACTCCACAGCAGGCAGAGGCAAGTGCGGTTATGGAGTTAGCTGAAAGATTCAGTTTCTTCAGTTTTCATAAGAGTCCTAAAAACTTTCTTGTTGAACAACACCGAAACCTGAAAAATCATGCCCTCCCCTTTGAAGCGATTGCCCTGTCTGTGCATGACAATTCTGATGACCTGGATAAGGCCCGAGAGGTCTTCTCAACCCTTCCCCTAAAATGGACCCGGGCCTACAATCTGACCCGACAGGAAGAGGTTCTTGTCCCCTTTAACTGGTTTTTTGCCATTAACGAATATAATGGCCCTTCTGCCGGAAACTGCGTGGAAGAAGCCGTTAGTCAAGGGATATGCGAGATTGTAGAAAGGCATGTGTCATCAATTGTGAGCCGGAGCAAGCTCAGGATGCCTGGAATTGACTTGAATTCAACGACTGATCCGCTGGCCCGGGAGATGATTGACAAGTATAAAAAGGTCGGCGTTAAGTTGTTTATCTCAGATTTTACCCTCGATACCGGCATTCCGAGTGTGGGGGTCCTTGCCTATGACCCATCCACCTTTCCGGATAGGAGCGAAATCGTCTGGACTGCAGGCACCACACCCAATCCCCAGAAGGCCCTGAGTCGTGCTTTAACAGAAGTGGCCCAACTTGCCGGTGATTTTAATTCCAGCTCCAACTATGTAGCCAGCGGCCTCCCCAAGTTTAGAGACCTTCAGGAAGCCGATTTCGTCATGCGTTCTGACATGGAGGTAGATATCTCTGAATTGCCGGACCTTTCCAACGACAACATAAAGGTGGAGGTGGAAAACTGTATTGCTGCATTGTCGCGAATCGGCATGGAGGTCATTGTCGTCGATGTGACGCATCCCAAGCTTGAAATCCCGGCCTTTTATACCATCATACCGGGTGCCCATTTTAGGGAACGGGCCACAGGAACGAGCGTGGGTATGTTTTCAGCCAAGCTGATAACGGAAAGTGGCGACCCTGAATGGGCAATCGCACAATTACAAAAGGTGGATACTCTGATGCCGAGAATGTACTACGTGAAATTTTTCCTGGGGTCATGCTATCTGTCGATCAATGAGCAATCTAAGGCTATAAGGTATTTTGAAGAGGCTTTGGCTCTCGATGCAAAAGAGGAAGACGTTGCCAGCATTTATTCCTATATGGGGGTCTGTTTGAAAGATCTAGGCCAATACCGACAGGCCATCAGAGTTCTTGAGAAAGCAGAAGGCTATGACAACGAGAGGACCGACATCTGCAATCTGATGGGGTTCTGTTACTTCAAAATGGGCGACCCCGAACGGGCGCTGGAAACCTATCGGGATTACCTGGCCTTGGGATCGGCGAGAAACCGGACCAGGGCGCGCGTCCTTGCCGCCCGGGCCCTCGAAGATCTCGCGCGCTACGACGAGGCGCTTTCCTACTACGCCGCGGCCGCCGCCGATGATGCGGATCGGGACACGCAGGTCGAAATTCTCCAGAAGGTCAAGGATCTCATCGAGTCCGAGCAGTTGTGGCGTGAGATCCATGAGCGGTACAGCGACTACTACAGCGGCGGCATGGGTGCCGAGGCGATCAAGGACCTGCTGGGCCGTTTCGACCTCGACGCCGAGATCGTGAAGCTTCGTGAAGACCTGACCAGCAAGTCGGCGCAGCGCCGTCAGCGGGCCACCAAGAGGCTCAAAGTGGTCACGCCGTTTGCCGCCAGGATCAACGATCCGCAGGCGATGATCCTCGAAGCCGTGCCGGTGATCCCGCCCGACCTGCGCCCGATGGTGCAGTTGGACGGCGGCCGGTTCGCCACCAGCGACCTCAACGACCTGTATCGCCGGGTGATCAACCGCAACAACCGCCTCAAGAGACTGTTGGACCTGGGCGCCCCCGAGATCATCGTCAACAACGAGAAGCGCATGTTGCAGG
>JAIWEZ010000069.1:0-9396 GCA_048631945.1 Gammaproteobacteria bacterium
TTTTCTTAACATCCTGGTCAATTCCTATGAATTTTCCTGCAGCTCCTGCTACGCACCTTATTTCTTCCTCTAAGTCCCTCTCAAAGGTATATTCAAAATGACCAATACTTACTAATCTCCCCCATTCTCGCAAAATTACATAGGCAAAGTAGTCAGCGTCCGGATCAAACTGACCTGTGTATTTTTGACTGCATAACAACTCAAATATCTCCTTTACGATCTCATCCCTCCCACACGGCTGTATTACCGCACAATATTTTTTTGATGCATTCTCCATTCTCTTTAAAAGCCCTTCAATGTCCTCTATTTGCCAAAGAAAATGGGAACAAACGGTTAAATCAAATTTATCTTTAATTTCATCATCATTGATGTTCTCCCAATTCTCCTGGACAATTTCCACATTATTCAGGCCATTATCCTTCAAGTTTGCTTTTAGCTGCGCTAAATTCCTTTCAGAGAACTCGATGCCGATAATTTTTTTAACCATTGTTGCAAGCGGAATGGTCAGTGTTCCGGGGCCGGTTCCAATCTCCAGGACCTCGGAATCATGATCCAATATTTGCTTTAGTATCTGTGTTGCCTTTCTTCCAAATTCGTAATCATTTGATTTGACTCGCTGAGAGAAATCCTGTGCTGATTTCTTGAAAAAGGCATCATCATAGCTGACTTTCGGTTTTCCCACCCTCTCTTCTCTCATCTTGTTCCAGGTGTCTTGCCAGTTTATGTGATGTTTGAGGTTTTTAACTTTCATTTAAATCTCCTTTTAATCTGATAAGTAATACTCCACAGTGGAAACAACTCTCACCTTTTTTATGTAAGGAGTATTGCTATCTCTATCTTTGATAGAAAATTGGCCCTGCTTTGCTCGCTTAATCTTACCAAGCGTGCTTTTTGAATCTTTAGCGAATCTTTCTGCTACTTCCCTGGCGTTCTTTGTAGCCTCTTCTACCATTACTGGTTTGATTTCATTTAGTTTTGTAAACAGAAATTCTGTTTTCGCGTTATAATCCTGACCAGAGATGGCGATCCCTTGTTTACCAAGCTCAACAAGGTTTTTCATTGTATTTTTCACAGAATCTACGTTCTTTGTATAGATGGTTATTGTTGAACTGCCTGAATATCTGAATTTTACTTTATTGGGATCTACATATCCTTGAGCCTGTCTGTCAATGATTGCTGGCGCGGATATTGAAATTTCTTCACCTTTAAATCCATTCTTTTTAAGAAATTCCGCAATTAGAATATTTTTTCGTTGAATGGTTGAAAATAAGTTATTCAAGTCATTGTCTGCTTCGTTAAATTTGATTGGCCAGATAGCAATATTTGCGGGGACATCACGCTCAGATAACCCCTTAACTGTTACTGTTCTATCTAAGGCTTTGATCCGGACTATACTGCCGGATATTAAATAACCCAGCAGGGCCAAACCAATACATAGCAATGCCCCCAATACGAATGCTTCGCTGATATGTTTATTGTTCATGATATCCTCTTTATGTATAATCAGTTTACTCCCACGTATCATCATCATGCTTTTCCAGATCAATATAGTCTTCCTCTTCCATTTCCCCCTTCTCCACCCTCGCTATCCTCCCCTGTTCATTAATAAAGGAACTTAAGATCCAGTTAACACCACTGATAATTAGAGCGGCAAAAACCGCTGACCAGAAACCATGTACATCAAATCCTGGAATGACGCCTGAGGCCATCTTCAACAGCAGCGCGTTTATGACGAAAGTAAAAAGACCAAGGGTCATTATATTAATAGGCAGGGTCAGGATGAACAGAATAGGGCGAAATAAAGCATTCAGTATCCCCAGGACTGCTGCTGCGAAAAAGGCACTGAAAAACCCGCTTATCCTGATTCCGTCTATCAGATATGAAGCTGCTATAATGGCTGCAGTCAGTATCAACCATCTTATAAAAATTCCCATTATCTCCTGCTCCTTGATCGCTTAAAGATTTTAAGTGCCTCGAAAACAAGTATGTAGGTTCCGGCCGCTCCCAGCACATAGAGCCAGTCGGTGAGGGACAGCGCGGCGAAGCGGAGGAAGTCGCTTATGTAGGGCGTGTACACGACGATAAAAGTCAGCCCGATCGCTCCCAGTATAGATACGAGGAGGATGCGGTTCGTCCAGAATGTCCTGCTGAAAAGGGACGTGTATTCGTACCGGCGCGAGAGGATATTGGAGAACTGGCAGTATGCGATCGTGAGATAGGTGATTGTGGTCGCCCGTGCGTACATCACCGGGTCGGCGCTGTCGACTGTGAAGATCACATCCTCTCTGAACATGAAGAGCGCGAAATTCGCGAAGGCGAGCCCGCCTATGAGTAACCCTAAAAGGATCACCTCGGATGTGGCTTGCCTGTTCATGATATGCTCTTTCAAGTCGCGGGGAGGCTCATTCATTATTCCATCAGGGGGAGGGTCGAACGTGAGGCACGTGAGCGGCATAATCTCTGCGAGCAGGTCGATCGCGAGTATCTGGAGCGCGAGGATTGGTATGGCCCAGTTCCCAAACGCCATGGCTGCGAGACCGAGGAGCACCACGGTGAGCTCGGCCATGTTCGTTGTCATTGAGGCTATCACCGTCTTTTTGAGGTTGCTGTAGATCGTCCTGCCTTCCCTGATCGCGACGACGAGCGTCGAGAAACTGTCGTCGAGGAGTATGAGTTCGGATGCTTCCTTGGCTACGTCCGTTCCGATTTTCCCCATGGCAACACCTATATCGGCGCGTTTAAGCGCCGGCGCGTCGTTAACTCCATCGCCGGTGACGGCGACGACCTCTCCCTGTTGCTGCAGCAAGTTTACTATGCGGAGCTTGTCCTCCGGGTCGACGCGGGAGAAGATGAAAGCCTCTTCCAGTTTAATGGCGGCGGCTAACTCGTCATTGCCCATTCCCTTAAGTTCATAGCCGGTGATAACGGGGGAGACTTTACCCGAATCCGACAACCCGATTTCCTGTCCCACCGCCTGGGCGGTGATCGCGTGGTCGCCCGTCATGATGAACGTCTTGATCCCGGCTGTATGGCATTGGGTGATTGCTTCGTGTACGCCGTCGCGCGGCGGATCTGTCATACCGACGAGACCGAGAAAAGTGACGTCCCTCTCGACCTCCTCGATCACATAGTCCCTGCCACCAGGATCGAGGGAGCGGCACGCGATGGCGAGTACGCGGAGAGCCCTTTTCGCGAACTCCTTATTTACAGACTGGATTGTTTTCCGATCGTCCTCGGTGATAGGCACCGGTTTGCCTTCCCTATAGATGAATTTACTGATCGAAAGCACGCTATCAGGCGCTCCCTTCATTGCTAACTGTTCCCGGTCATCGAACTGTCGTACTGAACTCATTCGCTTGCGTTCCGAGTCAAAGGGTAATTCCTTGAGCTCCGGATTTTCCTCGTCCTCCGTCGGTGAGCGTGTTCCGAGTTTTGTGGACATGGTGACGAGCGCCGCCTCGGTCGGGTCACCGATCGGGTACCAGCCGTCATGTTCCCCGTCGGGTCCGTGGATCTCGGCGTTGGATGCCATGGTCGCCGCATCCATCATTATCTCGATCGCATTGATTTTCTCCCTGTCGAGTGGCGTCCCGTCGTCGTCGAGCATCTCGCCTTTCGGTTCGTAGCCGGTACCGGTCATCGTATAGTGCTTCCCGTCGAACCAGATCGAGGTCACAGTCATCTCGTTCTTCGTGAGCGTCCCGGTTTTGTCCGTGCTTATGACGCTTGTGGAACCCAGGGTTTCGACGGACGGGAGGCTCTTGACGACCGCATTTTCGTCCGCCAGACGCTTGCTCGTGGCGGACAGTGCGACCGTAACCTGCGCGGGTAGTGCCTGGGGGACCAGGGCGACAGCGATACCGAGCGCGTAGACCATACTCGTGAAGAGCGTGAATCCCTGCCAGAGCGCAACGGCGAAGAGGACACCGCCGATAACCACTACCGTGATGGTAAGCCACCGCGCGAGGGCCCCAAGCTCAAGCGTGAGGGGGGATTTCGTTTCGGCGGTTTCCTGTGTCATACCCGCGATCTTACCCATCTCGGTGTGCATCCCCGTCCGGACGACCACGCCGGTAGCGCTGCCCGATGCAACGGTTGTTCCCGTGTATGCCATGTTATCGCGGTCTGCAAGCACGGAACGTTCCGTGATCGCATTGCTCTCTTTTCCCTGGGGAGTCGATTCGCCTGTCAGCGAGAAGTCGTTCGTTCTGACGTCGAAAGACTCGATGATCCTGATGTCGGCCGGGATTTTGTCACCCGCCTCAAGGTGCACGATGTCGCCAGGCACAAGCTGGTTCTGAGGGACCTCGCGGACCTCCCCGTCGCGTATGACTTTCGCCGGCGATGTGATCAGATTCTTGAGGCTTTCGAGGATCTTGCTGACCTTGTATTCTTGAACGAAGCCAATAATCGCATTGATCGCAACGATCGCTACCATCACCGCACCGTCGCGGTAGCTTCCGATTGCAAAAGAGATCGCCGCTGCAGCGATCAGCACAATAACGAGAAGGTCCTTGAACTGGGAGAGAAAGAGCAACCACGATGGTGTCCCGAGTTCCGCACCGAGCTCGTTCGCACCGTATTCGCCAAGACGTTTTTCCGCCTCGCCGCGTGAAAGGCCTTTCACGTCCGAGCCCAGGTCGTCCAGTGCTTCCTGGGCCGTCATGCGGTAATATTCTTTGTTATCTGTCATAAAAAAATCCTGTGTCCCTTATTGAGTGATGCTTATTAACCCGAGCTCTGCTATGTGTGTTAGATAGTGATTTGTGATGCCCTATGATAAAGCTCAAATGACAAAATCCAAATGTCAAATCAAATCCAAAACCCCAATGTCAAAATGTTTTCCAAAACGATCAGTTATTTATCTGTAAATACTCAGGTTGTCAGGTTCACAGTTCAAGGTTCAGGGTTGTTTCAGTTTTCATCAGTTAACCTTTATGGCGTTGTAATAAGTCCAAACTTATGTTTTTGATGCCCATAACTATTTGATATTCCAATATCTAAATTATTATTTTTGTGTATTTTGTGCCTTTTTGCGGCTATATCAACCTTGAACCGTGAACCATTGAACTTTGAACCTGAGTTACATATTTTTTAGCATTTGTCATTTGACATTCATTTGAAATTTGAGCTTTGACCTTTGTCATTCGAATTCAGCCTTATGAATTTAAATATAGTGTAGCCTCTCTTGGGGGAAATCAAAGCCAGGTTCTCCCCCGCATAGCGGGATCTTCGATGGGCCTGGACTTTTCAGTGACAACTGCTGCAATTTGTGCTTGAGCAGGAAGAGCAATCAGATGAGCCAGAAGAAGGTGTAAAATTTCCGCTGCTCTTAAAGCCACAGGCTGACATGAGACGTTCCAGTTTGTCCCGGTTACAATGGGGACAGGACACTTTATCGTCACCGCCAAAAATGAGGGCCTCAAATTCCTCGTTGCAGTTTAAACATCTATATTCATAAATGGGCATATCGCTTCACTCCCTTAGTCTTCTTTCAGGCCTTCTAAGACCGCCGCGGCCAGCAGGGGAAACATGATTTCGTGGTGACCCACGAGATTATAACCCTTGCCTCCATCCAGGGTAGGCCGGTGGACCACGTTGGTCATTGGTCGGTAATGTCGAATAAAATCCATATTAACCGTGGTAAAGTCCCTTGCCTGGTATCCCAGATTCCTTACAAGGGTCAGGGCCTTAAGGAAAACTTCCGGCAGGATCACAGCAGACCCAAGATTAATGAGAACCCCCTCCTCCAATGTGGAAACAAGGCGGGCGAATATGCGAAAGTCCAGGTGAGATGCCTTGCCGATGGATGCCCCATCCACATTGGGATGAAAATGGATAATATCGGTTCCAATTGCCACATGAACCGTTACAGGAATATCGAGTTCGAAGGCCCTCGCCAGAAGGCTGTAACGGTTGTAAGGGAAGTTTTCCCTGATCAACATGGCACCTACCGACCTGCCAATACCAAGGCCCTGTTTTGCTCCCTCTGAAATAGCTGCATTCAGGAGCTTTCCTGTTTCTTCTGCCATGCCAAATTTGCCGGTTCCGATTTGCTCTGACACGTCTTCTGAGGTGCATCCAACCATGGCCACCTCCGCATCATGTATGATTCCTGCGCCATTCATGGCAATGCTACTGAGGATACGGCGATTCAGCAGGTCCAGAATAATCGGGTTAAGGCCAACCTTTATGGCATGGGCGCCCATGGCCAGGATAATTGTCTTGCCAGAGGCTGCAGCGCGTACAAATCGATCAACGATTTCAGTAAAATCATTTCCAGCAAGAATCTTTGGCAACGATTCCAACCACCGGTTCATAGAACCCCCAGGCTGCCACGCATCGCCAAAATCATCGACTTTTACCTTGCTGGGCCTCTTTTTCAGGGGATAGGATTTTACTTCATCCAACGATATGGGTGTCCATTTAGACATTATATAGTCCTATTCATCCGATAAATGCCTTTGGAAAAGTATGTAATCGACCAAATGGCACAGGATATGACCGGCCAGGATATGCGTCTCCTGGATCCTGGGGGTCGATTCAGTATTTGCCACAAGAGCTAAATCAACCAGATTCACAAGTTTCCCTTCGTCGCTACCCAGGAAGCCAGCCGTATATATTCCCCGGCTACGGGCATCATTCACTGCCGACAAGAGGTTTTTGGAATTTCCGCTCGTACTGATGACTAAGAGAATATCCCCTTCTATTCCCAGGGCTTTCACCTGCTTGGAAAAAATATCATTAAATGAGTAATCGTTTCCAATACTGGTCATGATCGAACTATCGGTAGTCAAGGCCAATGCGGGGAGGGGAGGGCGCTCAAAGGTGTATCGATTGACAAATTCAGCCGCAATATGCTGGGCATCAGCCGCGCTCCCACCGTTTCCACATAGCATCAATTTGCGGTCGCTGGTGAAGGCTGCGGCAGTCTTCTCGGCCAAAAGGATCAGTTTTGATATATTTTCGCTGACAAATGTTTCCTTAACCTTCAAACTATCTGCAAGGATTTTTTTAATAATCTCTTCCAATTAGAATTCCCTGGTCATCATTTGTTGTATAAAAAATATAGCCTTTAGGACTGTTTGTCAACAACCCCGCCAGGGAAACGTCAAAGTCAGATTGAATCCGGTCAAGAAAATCCCCCTAAATCCCCCTTTAATAAAGGGGGACTTGATATTTCCCCCCTTTGAAAAGGGGGGGTAGGGGGGATTTTGAAACTATGTATTTCATATTAAAATCATTATATTAAATGCAACTTTGACTTAGCCCTGACCACCCCGCGCTTTATACTGGGCGGGAATGAAGATTGTGTGTAAGTGGCTGTCATTTCGGCGGAAACGTGAATTCAGTAAATAGTCGCAAAACATATTTTGTCTGAACTTATTGAGAACTGCTTTTTTTTGTTGAAAACGCCTTTCTCGTATGCTACAAAAGCAGCAATTATGCGGTCGTGCCAAGCTATTAGTGTTACCGAATACGTTTTTCATAGGATTTGTGGCCTTGCTGTTAAGGGAGGATGGCACAAATCTTTGGACAAAGTGTGAGGCAAAAAAAGGTTTAAATCTAAAACAGGATCAAAGGAGGTTACTATGACAAAAAGTGATATAATTGCTGAGATTGCTAATAAAAGCAACCTAACCAAGGCCGATGCCGAAAAGGCTCTTAATTCATTTGTTGAAATTACAAAGGATACCTTGAAGAAAGAAGGAAGACTGGCTCTGGCAGGATTCGGATCCTTTATTGTTTCCGAAAGGAAGGAAAGACAGGGCCGGAACCCCCAGACCGGAGAAACAATGACCATTAAAGCAAGCAAGACCGTAAGATTCCGGGCTGGTAAGGCCTTGAAGGAAAGCTTATAGACAAAAAGGTGGTTTTATACGCCTCTTTGGAAGAAAGTGCGGGCGGGTTTCCGGAAGGGTTTCCCGCCTCTTATCTTAGTGCCCATCCATAAATGGCTATTTTCCGCAATCTCTACGTCAGATTCGGATTTTAATCCTCGAAATACTACAATGTATTCCTGTGGTTAAAATCCTCATCTTCCTTGACCTTGCGAAAACTATCTCATTTCTGGATGACACTATCTTAGATCGATTTGTGCGAGTTTCCGGATAGCGTCTGCTACTACCTTTAATTCTCTATCTTGTATGGTTCTTACATCCAGGAGGACAGTCTCCTTTTCGACTCTCCCGATCACTGGTGGGTCATAGGATCTCAGCCACGTCTCCATAAACTGGCAAGACAACTTCCCGGGAACCAGGCAAAGCAGGCGACTGGGCAACTCTGAAAGCGGGAGCGCACCGCCACCTGGTCTGGAATTACCATCCGCCAGTTCAAGGGAGAAATTTCCGGTCTTCATTTTTCCGACCAGCTTGAGCAGGCGCTCCGCCTTTTTTACAAGTGACTTGTAGGGCTGACATATCATCCTGAGAGTGGGAATTTCTTTTAAGACAGCACTTTCATCCCTGTACATTCTCAGTGTTTCTTCCAGTGCCAGAAGTGTCAGTTTATCGATTCTCAGTGCCCTGTTGAGGGGATTTTTCTTAATTGCCTCGACCACATCTTTTCTCCCCAGAATTATTCCGGCCTGTGGCCCGCCCAGCAACTTGTCACCGCTGAAAGTAACCAGATCCGCACCTTGATCCAGGGTCTCTTTAACGGTGGGTTCCTTTACAAGCCCATATTTTGAGAAATCCACGAGACACCCGCTGCCCAAATCCTCCATCACAGGAATTGTATATCGTTTACCCAGTTCTACAAGCTCGGTTAAGGGTACTTCTTCCGTGAAGCCAACGATCTGATAATTACTCGTGTGTACCTTCAAGAGGAGGGCTGTTTCAGGACCAATAACTTCCTCATAATCCCAGAGATGGGTTTTATTGGTGGCTCCCACCTCCACCATTTTTGCCCCGCTTTTCTGCATCACTGCAGGGATGCGAAAGGACCCGCCTATCTCTACGAGCTGCCCGCGGGATACTACCACCTCACGTCCCTTTGCCAGTGTTTCAAGGGAGATAAGTACAGCAGCGGCATTATTGTTGACAACCATGGCAGCCTCTGCCGAGGTAAGTTCTTTGAGAATATTCTCTACATGGGTGTACCTGCTTCCCCGCTTACCCTGATCAAGATTATATTCCAGGTTGCTGTATCCCCCGGCAAGCGGTCTGAACTTTTTCAAAACACTCTCTGCCAAGATCGATCTGCCCAGATTTGTATGTACTATAACTCCCGCGGCATTAATCACTGGCTTCAGGCTTGGGCGGGATATCTCTTTCAGCCTTTCGGCCACCTGGCCCGAAACAGATTCGAGACTTAGTTCAGAAACCTTTGAGATTTTTCCTTTCTGGATATATACCCGGAGTTCATCCAGCACCTGGTGTATGGCATTCAGGACCA
>JAIWEZ010000070.1:0-9364 GCA_048631945.1 Gammaproteobacteria bacterium
TTAATGACCCACGAAGTTCTGTTGTTTTCACAGGTTTTAGAATTCCAGATATGTAATGCGGGAAAGGGAGGTACGAAATGGCGCTTCTAGATGATGTGCTAAAGGGAACGGTTCTGACCGGCCTTGCCATAGGGATAGGCGCAGCCGTGGTTGCGCCTGCAGTTCTTCCTGTTTTGGCTGGAGTGGCAAAGCCGCTGGCCAAGGCCGCTATGAAAAGTGGGCTTGTCCTATATAACAGAGGTAAGGAAATAGCAAGTGAAGTTGAAGAGATGGCCGAAGATCTGTGGGCAGAGACCAAGGCAGAGGCAGAGGCTGAGATTGAAGCAGGGGCCGAGCCTGAAATTGAAGAGGGGGAAACGACCACAGCCATAGTTCAGACACAGGCAGAGACAGGTGTTAAAGCTTCCTGAGGCCAGGATAACCCACACCATCTCCGGGAGACTGAGGATCAAGATACCTTCGAAAAAGGGTAACAACAGCTACTTCGAATCCCTGGAGCAGAAGCTCTCCGGCTGTAACGGGGTGCAAGGGGTTAAGACAAACGCGGTAACTGCCGGTGTGCTGCTTCTTCATGATGCCGACATAAAGGGCATTTCGAAGTTTGCAGAGGAAAACCGCCTATTCATGGTAAAAAACCTGGGGTCTGAACGGACGTTACTGGTAGATAGGATAAGGAATAGCTTCGAAGATTTGAACAGACGCACAAAGAACTTGACAGGTGGTGAGTTGGACGTAGCCAGTGCAGTCTTTGTCTCTCTGGTTTCCTTAAGTATTTACCAGATAGCCAGGGGGAATTTCTTTGCTCCTGCCTGGTATACATCACTTTGGTACGCCGTCAATATGGTCTTTAGGTCTTCAGATAACAATTAACCACAAGAAGAAGGAGCAAGGAAAATGGCCGAAGAAAAGGAGATTAAAGTAACAGAAGAGGGATTGCATAAAGCAGGAACCGCCGTGAAGGAAGGTATAGTCAACAGCCTTAAGGGGATTAACGAAATCGAGTCGGAAATAGTAAGTCTGGCCAGAAATACCGTGTCTAACACCCTGCAGGCCTCGGGTGATGTGGCCAAGGTGGGCATCAGTGTGATCACCGACGTCATAAAGGGAGCTGTACAGGCCACAGAAGAAGTGGGTACCGGACTTATAATGGGTGCAAAGAGCGTGGCCAAGGGAATCATTCTGGGCGTCAGCGACGTCGGAGGTGATCTGGTAACTGTCGCCGGGCAGACCGCGAGTGGAGCTGTTAAAGCGGCGGCCGACGTCGGAGCGGACGTGGCGATGGTGGGAAGGAGGACGGTGGACGGTGTGATTGAGGCCACCAAAGAGGTCGGTGGCAACGTGGAGAAAGTGGCAACGAGTGCTGTGACAGGGGCCATCGATGCGGCAGGAACCGTGGGAAAGACCGCGACAAGGGCGGTCACCGATGTGCTGGTCGGCGCCGCAGGAGGTCTCAAAGAAGTGCTAAATGCTGCGGTGCCAAAGCCTTCAGGTGGAGAGAGTGTTCAGCCCGCCCTGGAGAAGACACCAGAGCCCGAAAAGGAGAAGGCTCCAGCCAAAGCTAAGAAGTCGGCATAATAAAAAAACAAGGTATAGAGGTTAAGAGGGGATTAAGGGGCTGTGGTCGACCCGATTCATGCATCGGTAAATGGAAGGACCAGGTATAGAGTAAAGGGTCTCTACCGCTCTCACCTCTTTAAATCGCATCTTGAGTCTCAACTCAGGAACGAGGAGGGTATATCCAGGGTAAGTGCCAGCACACTGACTGGAAATCTCCTCATTACCTACAACTCCGGCAGATCCCCCTCTGACGTCGCCGGGCTCATTCAAGGGATAGTCTCAGACTACAGCAGAAAGGCTGCAAAGTCCCGCAAGCCTGAGCACACTCCGGCGGCAAGGCAAGATATAGCAAGCACTGGATCGAAGCGCAGAGGAAACGGCAGGAAAAAACGGCCTCCCATGAGCAAGAGGAAGCTCAGGCGGCTTGTAGTCCACTCAGGGGACCAACCGGTCGAGCCGTGGCATGTGAAAGAAGCAGATGACGTGCTTAAGGCCTTTGCCTCCTCAAGTGCTGCCGGCTTAAATGCCGGGGAGGCCAGACAATGCCTCAAAAAGTATGGCCCGAATGTCCTTCCTGAGGCTGTACCACGATCAGGTCTCAGCATATTGTTAGATCAGCTAAGATCCGTACCGGTCGGTATGCTCACTGCAGCGGCCGGCATCTCCATACTTACCGGAGGGGTCGTGGATGCCGTGGCTATTATGGGGGTTGTGGGCATAAATACCGTCATAGGCTATGTGACTGAAAGTCAGTCTGAAAAGACCATACATTCCTTAAAAAGTCTCGTCCGTCCCAGGGCCCTGGTAAGACGAGACGAAAAAGTAAAGGAAATCGGCGCAGAGGATGTGGTCCCAGGGGATATGCTGGTACTGCGCCCCGGGCAATATGTTGCTGCTGATGCCAGGCTTATAGAGGCAAAGCGTCTGAGCATCGATGAGTCTGCCCTGACCGGCGAAAGTGTACCTGCTGTGAAGAAGCCCGGGGTCCTTTCTGAGGAGAATGTTCCGCTAAGTGACAGGTCCAACATGTGCTACATGGGAACCCTGATAACCGGGGGCCAGGGGCTTGCCGTGGTAGTGGCTACGGCAAGGTTTACAGAGATGGGCATGATTCAGTCACTGGTGGGAGAGGCCAAAACCCCTCAGACCCCGATGGAAAGACAGCTTGACCAGATAGGGACCCAGTTGGTGGTTGGTTCATCGGCATTATGCGGCATTGTATTTGTCGTCGGCCTTTTCCGCGGTTATGGGGTCCTTCTGATGCTCAAAACGGCCATTTCCCTGGCAGTGGCGGCCATCCCTGAAGGACTTCCCGCAGTGGCCACCACTACCCTTGCCCTTGGCATTCGAGAGATGCGCCGGCACAAGGTCCTTATCAGACGTCTGGATGCAGTGGAGACCCTTGGTTCTGTTCAGGTGATCTGTCTCGACAAGACCGGCACGATCACCTTGAACAGGATGACGGTGGTAGATCTCTACCTGGGAGGAGAGCGGATCAAGGTTTCAAAGAAAAGGCTCACACTCATCCAGGGGCGAGTTGACCCTGTCTTCTGGCAAGAAACAACCGGCCTTATGGCCTGCTCAGCCCTCTGCAACGAAAGCGAGGTGATTCAGAACAGCGAAGGTTATGTAGTAAACGGGTCTCCAACGGAGAATGCCCTGGTATACATGGCTATGAGGTGCGGCCTTGATATCCTGAATCTCAAACAGGACTTCCCTCTGGTAAAGATGATCCATCGTTCCGAGAGACGGAATATGATGGTGAGTGTCCATAAGACCACCTACGGCAAGATGCTTGTTGCGGTCAAAGGCAGCCCGAGCGAGATATTGTCTCTCTGTGCCTGGCAGATGAGGCTGGGGGAGGCGGTCCCCTTTACGGATGAGCAGCGCCTCGTAATACAGACAGAGAATGAGCGTATGGCCGGCAGGGCCTTAAGGGTTCTTGGAGTGGCATATGCCCTGGTGGACTGTAACGAGAATGTGGGCGATGACGAGGAAATTCCGGCAAAGGACCTGGTATGGCTCGGACTTGTGGGCATGGCCGATCCCATAAGGGAAGGCGTCAAAGATCTCACAGACCAGTTCCATAAGGCCGGGATCAAGACGGTGATGATAACCGGAGATCAGGGGCCGACCGCCTATGCCATAGGAAAAGAGTTGAACCTCAGCGGCGGGGAACAACTGCAGATCCTCGACTCCACCAGCCTTGCCAATGTAGACTCCGAGGCCATGCAGGCCCTCTGTCAACAGGCACACGTGTTTTCCAGGGTAAGCCCCGGACACAAGCTGCAGATCGTTCAGGGCCTGCAGGGAGCAGGCAAGGTTGTGGCCATGACTGGTGACGGAATAAACGACAGCCCGGCCCTAAAGGCGGCAAATATCGGAATAGCTATGGGGGAGACAGGGACCGATGTGGCAAGGGAGGTTGCCGGTGTGATCCTTGAAGATGACAACATCGAAACCATGATAGTGGCTGTAAGTCAGGGCAGGACCATATATGCCAATGTTCAAAAATCACTCCACTTTCTGCTGGCCACAAACCTCAGCGAGATAATGGTCACATTTGCAGCCAACATCGGAGGCATAGGGCAGCCACTGACCAGTATGCAGTTGCTCTGGATCAACCTCATTACCGATATTTTTCCGGGGCTTGCCCTTTCACTAGAGGCACCGGAAAAGGACGTGTTGGATCGTCCCCCGAGGGACCCTCATGAACCTATAGTCAAGCCCTCCGACCTGAAGAAGATAACTCGTGAAGCCGGGGTCATAAGCCTGGGTGCTATTGGCTCTTACGGCTATGGGATAGCGAGGTACGGCACTGGGTTAAGGGCGAGCAGTATAGCCTTTTTGAGCCTTACATTCGGCCAGCTCCTTCACGCCATAAGCTGCCGTTCGGATCAGCACACCATATTTGATCCTGAACCTCTGCCGTCCAATAAATACTTGAATGTAGCCCTGGGAGGATCTTTTGCTCTTCAGGCACTGGCGCTCTTTGTCCCGGGACTGAGATCGCTCCTTGGCATAGGTCCCTTTGGAATAATGGATTCTCTGGTAGTGGGCGGCACGGCTGTGCTCCCCCTTGTGGTAAATGAGATGACAAAAAAGGCGCAGGGTGAAAACAGATGAGAAAAGACTTCATCTTCACATCGGAATCGGTAACAGAGGGGCATCCGGACAAGCTCTGCGACCAGATAAGCGATGCCATAGTAGACCGCTTCTTGCAGCAGGACCCCTATTCTTCAATTATCGCAGAATGTGCAGTTTCCCAGTCCATAGTCTTTATTGCTTTAGTCTTTTCATCCACTGCCTTGATAGATGTAGCCAATGTGGCAAGAAATATCATCAATCAGGTGGGTTACGATGACCCGCCCTTTAGCGGCGGGACCTGTACAGCACTCACCAGCATTAAAGAGCTGCCCCTGGCCAGGAAATTACGATTTGACGAAACCCGGCTTACCGAAAAGGAGATCGACCGAATCACCGTGAGGACGAACCAGGTCAATGCCTTCGGCTTTGCCTGTGATCAGACCCCGGCGTTTATGCCCCTTCCCATATGGCTTGCCCATAAGCTCGCAAGACGGCTTACATCCGTAAGGTTCAGGAAGCTACTTCCCTATCTCGCCCCTGACGGAAAGACGCAGGTGGGAGTTGAGTATAAAAAGAGCAGGCCGCACAGGATCCACAGCATCACCATACAGGTTTGTCAAAAAAAGCCTTCTGTGGGAGACGTCCCTCATCTCAAGGCATTGGAAAATGACATAAGAGAAACGGTCATAGACCCGTCATTCCACGAGGAAGCGATCAGGCCTGACACGAAGACAAGGATATTTATTCAGCCCGAGGGACCGGATATCGGCTGCGGGCCGTCCATGCATTCCGGGCTCACAGGGCGCAAGAATGCCATAGACACCTATGGGGAGTACTCCAGACATAGCGGTGCGGCCCTCAGCGGCAAAGACCCCAGGCGTATTGACAGGATAGGGGCTTACGCGGCCCGGTACGCGGCTAAAAACATTGTCGCGGCAGGGCTTGCCGATGAATGCGAGGTCCAACTGAGCTATTCAATAGGCCTCTCACGCCCTGTCAGCATCCAGGTGGAGACCTTTGGCACAGGCAAGGTAACCGAAGCCCGGATTGTCGCCCTGTTAAAGGAACACTTCGATTTCCGCCCGGCCGGGATAATGAGACAATTCAAACTAAGACATCTGCCCGGGAGTGTAAAGGGGGGCTTCTACAGAAAGCTCGCGGCCTATGGCCATGTTGGACGCATGGACATCGGGCTTCCCTGGGAGTTTACAGATAAGGCTGTGTTGCTTAAGAAGGCTGTTGCTTGAACAGACACTATGTTCTTGGGGGTATGGACCGTGGTTGTAGCATTACTCTATGAAACTGAAACAGAAAAACGGCAACACTTATCAGCAATTTATATGCTGTCGCGCGATTTGGGAGTTGCTGAGGACTCTATAAGACCGCTCTATGAAAATGAGTTAAGAGGATTGAGAGAACATGCACGGATAAAGACCTTTCTTTCTATCTTTATAAGCCGGCACATAAAGGAAAAAATTAATAACCACGCAGCCTGAGCCGGAGTCGTTTATCCTGCCTCCGGAAATCAGGCAAGGGCCTGATCTATTTCTTCTCTTATCGTCCTTTCTATGGTTGATTTAAGCAGCCTGGCTGCAAATCCCAAATTTGCCGCCATTTCAACAGTGTCGTCCTTTACAGCGATATAACCCCTTGCCGGTCCTTCGAAGTTACACACATCCCCATTCCATTGAAATCTGAGACCAAAGGACTCTGCGGTCTTGTTGATAGACGGCTCTATACGTCTCTTTGCTTCTTCACGAGCGAATGCGTGTGTTCTCTTGAGTTGAATGTCGGCCATAAAGGCATCGCGCCTCCACTTTTCTTTAGCATCTGATGAAAGCAAATGTCATGTAAGAGCAGTATAAAAAAAGAAACAAAGTGCCTTCCCATCTATGCAGGATTTTGCTTTTGCCAATAAACATCATCAAAAATAGCAACAGGCTTACAAGCATGGTAAATACCAAATCTGAATTGGTACCTTTTTGAAAAGGAATAGGCTTAATAATGGAACTGCAACCTAATACCCAAAAGATATTGAAAATATTTGATCCTACCACATTTCCAATTGAGATATCGGATTTGTTTTTAAGAGAGGCAACAGCACAAGTCGCTAATTCCGGTAAAGAAGTTCCCAGCGCTACAATAGTCAACCCAATGTCAGATTCTCTCATGCCCAGAGTCCTCGCCAAATGAACAGCCCCATCAACAACCCATTTTCCTCCCAGAAACAGGGCGACTGATCCTCCGAGAATCATAAAAACTGCAGACCAGGTTCTGATTTGCTTTGTTTCCAAATGTCCGTTCTTACGATTTTCTTTGGCAATGGTAAAGATATACACCATAAAAACGGCGAAAAAGAACAGGAGCACCATACCGTCACTCTTGGTTAGAACTGAAGAGCGAGCTCCATAGAGTAAGGCGTCATTTCCTAAGACTCCCAGTATTAAAACAGCCAGCAAGCTAAGAGGGATTTCCACCCATACTGTTTTTTTCCTGATGATAATTGGTGAAATTATTGCTGATACTCCCAGGACGAGCAAAATATTAGCGATATTACTCCCTAGAATGTTGCCGATTGCAATCCCGCTATTTCCTTGACGGCTGGCAATAATATTGACCATTAATTCCGGAAGAGAGGTTCCAAACGAAACAACGGTTAAACCGATAGCAATGTCAGATACTTTTAGCTTTTCAGCAACGGAACAGGCTCCATCCGTCAGGAAATCAGCCCCCTTAATTAGTAAGACAAACCCAAGGACAAATAGAATTAAAACAGAATCGACCATGAATATCATTTCATACAAAATAAAAATTAGACTTCTATTAAGACTTTGTTAGATATTCGTTACGGTTACACCAACCTCGCTGTCTCCAACACTTGGTAACGTTCCAAGTAACTTCTCAAAAAATTCGGGTTACTGTCATTGCGAAGCGAAGCAATCTCTTTCATGGCAAGGGATTGGGAGTTCCAAGACGTCGAATTACCCACAAAATATTGAGTATTAAAAAAAAACAGGGCGCTAACACTATCTTCATAAAACTTTAACATTTCTGTGGTCTAAAGAAATTGATCCAGAGAATTGGATCGATTCTTCTTTCTGAAAGGCCGAAGTCGGTTTGATCAAGCATGTGACAAGGCGAAAGGGAACTTTACATGTTTACCGAAAAGGAAAGAAAAGCTAAGGAAGTCATTGATGAGCATGTTCAGGTGGTAGGGGGATGCCTGGGCTGTTTCAACGGTTGTCTTGAGGCCTTCCTTCAGGGTGATAGAGCCAGATGTGAAATGACTCATAGAAACTGTGACTTTGCTGAAGCCGAGGCTGATATACTGCATAGAAAGATCGGCGAGCACCTATACTCCGGAGCCTTTCCCGCCATCGAACGAAAAGATATCTATATGATGACAGGGTTGGTGGACAAGATCGCTAATAAAGTCGAGAAAGTTTCTGACGTCGTGGCATACCAAAGCCCTGATGTGCCAGAGGATTACAAGGAAACGCTGCACGAAATCTTTGAGACCATTGTAAAGATGTTCCGTCTCTTTCAGGAAGCTGTGAGGCTCTTTGCGCCTTGCGAAACCCTGCAGGCATTTGACAATCTGGCAACCATCCGGGAAAAGATAACCGCTATCGGCATTATGGAATCGGAGATCGACGAGAAAGAGTGCGCCATGATGAGGACTATATACCGCTCAGGACTTCCCCTTATCCATAAGATTCACCTGGAGAGATTCGTGCGACAACTTACCGAAATCTCAGACGTTATTGAGGATGCAGCTGATCGTCTTGATGTCCTTGTCATTCGTGAAAGGGTATGACCGCAAAATTTGATACAAATTTAACCCTCCCCTAATAATGCTGTAACACTGATGTGGTTCAAGAAAGCTATTGAAAATCAGCAATCGAAAAAAAGGGGAGGAGAAACCCGTGAAAAAAATAGTGATTGTAACCAACAAACCAGAGCCTGATTACGGTTTACTACGTTTGCTTAATGTGCTTTTTCCCAAGGTAGAGGTCAGTATTGTTCCAAGGCAGTTTGATTCTTTTGAGGAATGTCCGGCCGGTTGTTCTTCAAGTCCATTTACGACATACAAAGGAAGGGCATGATGGCGAGCATCATTTCAATTATAGATGACCTTCGGCTGTCCCAGGCCGATGGCTATGTCATGAAGAGTTATGTCCCGGATATACTTCTTTTAGTTTTTGGACTTCTCTTTTTGGTGGGTTTGATAGTCTTCCGGTTCAGATTCATCAAAGACCGAAACCCTAATGCTGCGATCTTAATTGATCTGTTGAGATGGATGAATGCACCCCGTTAGAAGACCCCCCTTCCCTTTGATTTAAACCACAAAAGCAAGAGCATTTTCCATAGTTTGCTGCAGGGATCTTAAATCTACATATGCTTAATAATCCCGTAATCCACGGTATTCATCAGTCTTTTTCCAATAGAGAAATGACATGATTATGAAGAAGAAACGTGTATTGGTCATTGGGCACCGGGCCCCGGATAGTGACGCTGTCTGTTCCGCTATTGGGTATGCCTACTTTAAGAACCATCTGGATAAAACGCGGTTGTATGTCCCTTGCCGGGCCGGCACATTGAATGAGGAGACAACTTTCATTCTTGAGAGGTTTAATCTGGAGACACCGGTGCGGATTGACAGCGTCGTGGCCACTGTGGAGGATATGGATATTGAAAAACCGATATCCGTTTTGCCCGC
>JAIWEZ010000071.1:0-9333 GCA_048631945.1 Gammaproteobacteria bacterium
AGACCTGGTCTATAGGCTTTAGTGAGCTAATTTTGCGGTTCCAACGGAAAACAAAGTATACCAGTCAGTCTGTCGCATAGCGCCAGGGCGGGCGCAAAATCCGCGAAATAGCTGGCTATTCCTGTGGTTTTGCTCAATCGGATCGACCAAATCTAACCCAAATCTGAGCGCCAATTCTGCCAAGTTATTCTTGCGCAAGCCCTTAGTAACGTGCGCCACAAACACAAGAAGCGGGTTTGGGCAACAAGCCCTTAAGATGCGACACCCCTTTTTCCCTTATGATTGGACGACCCGTTTGTTGCACTTTGGGGTTGAAATGCTCCGGCTTCCAGCCGCTTGAAATAATCGTCCAGACTTTTTACGGCCAGGTGTCCCATCGTAAGTACGATGAGCATGTTGGCCCATAACATCCAACCGGTGCCAAAATCGGCTAACGCCCCGAGTTCGGTATTGTTTTTCACCAGGAAAGCACCCACTACCGCCAGAAGAAGGAATATAAGCTGGTAAGGCAGAACAGACCTCTTGCCAAACATGTATACCACCCCCTGCTCACCGTAGTAACTCCACGAGATCATGGTCGAGACGGCAAAGAACCACGCGGCAAGCGTAACCAGCCACTTGCCAAGTCCGGGGAAGGCACGATCAAAGGCGTGGCCCGTCAGGGTAGCACCCGCAAAGTTGCGAAAGACACCCTTGACGGTTTTACCCTCTTTGTCAAGGACCCACTGAGCGCCAACAGGTATTTCTTCCCATTCTATGGTTCGGGGTTTTCCCAGACGATTTCCCTGAATGGTTCCGTATGTCCTGATATGTTTCCATGCCCCTTCTTGATCAACGGGTATCCTGAGCAGGAAAAATACCTGTGTATTAACTTTCCAGGTTTCGCCTATCGGAAGTTCGGGCAAGGCACTCACCTGTTCCGGCGCGACCAGCTCGACCTTGCCTTCGTTCTTAACAAGCTCAACTACACCTGTCATCTCACCGATCGGTCCACGGTTCCAGGTGCCGGTGGAAATGATGACCAAAGCGGTCAGGCTACATATACAAAGCGTGTCAATAAACGGGCCCATTCCGCCTACAATTCCTTCCCGGGCCGGCTCATTTGTCTTGGCCGCGGCATGCGCTATGGGCGCGGAACCCAGACCCGCTTCGTTTGAGAATAACGCCCGTTTCATGCCCTGAGCGAAAACGAATCCGAATGTTCCGCCCAGAAAGGCACCCGCAGCCTCCGTCTTCGCGAAAGCACACCTGAAAATCAGAGCAAACATGGATGGAATCTCTTGCACATTCACAGCCAAAACGGCCAGTGAGGAAAGCAAATAAAGGACACACATAATAGGAACAAGTCTGGCGGCCACTTGGCCAATCCGTTTGATCCCGCCGACGATTACCAATCCGACCAAAATGGCTAAGGCAATGCCGGTTGCTATCTTGGGAACCCCGAAATAATGAAGCGTCAAGTCAGCCACATTCCAGGTCTGGAACATATTACCCCCCGCCATGGTCATGATCAGCAGCGTGATGCAGAAAGTAAACCCAAGGGTTTTCGCCACCACCAACGAGAATCCGCCTTTAGCTCCAACAGTGTTGTGGATGACCCACATAGCCCCGCCATGCGGATCATCCGGGTCGTCGGTATTGCGGTACAACATGGCCAGGGTAATCTCCACGGCTTTGAGCGCCATACCAAAAAATCCAACAATCCACATCCAGAACAGCGCACCGGGTCCCCCCAGGGCCATGGCTACGGCTACACCACCGATGTTGCCCAAGCCTATGGTTGCGGACAAGGCTGCCGAAAGAGCCTGGAAATGGTTGATGGCGCCCGGATCATCAGCATTGTCATACTTACCCCTGGTGACGGCCACGCCATGGGTGAGGACTTTGAACTGTGAGAACTTAGTCCAGAGCGTAAAAACTATGCCCGCCCCGAGCAGAACATAAAGCGTCCAGGCACCCCACAAGAAATCATTGATGTGACAGATCGTTTCCATTAATTGTCCCATGGGGAGATGATTCCTTTTCCCCTTGTATGATCGGTCCGATAAGAATTCCTTCGAAGTTTATATCTTATGCCGAATCTGATCTGAAACTGCAAGCGAATCGTGTTGGGGTCAAATTTCTTCGGGCTGTTGCCCAAATCACTACAATATAGTTTGCGGGGTTTTTTGATGTTTGTAAGCTAAAAATTCGAGACCTTTGAAAAACGCGACATTTTTTTGTCAGGCAAGGAAGGCAAAAATTTTAACCGGAGGAATACATTATGTATTTCGAGGATTAAAATTCGAAGCCTGACGCCGCATCACGAAAAAATGACAGTTTTGCAAAGGTCTCAATTCCTTGCAGCCTACTACAGAGAGCTTCAATTGACATCAATGCATGGCTCGGCTATATTTCAGCCCAGAAAGGGTCTTGCTGATCTCTCGCAGGGCGGGCGAGAGAGATTCCTCAGTTGCAAGTCGTAAGGTGAGTAGTTAGATGAGCCCAACTAGATCCGGATTTATTGCCATTATCGGTGCCCCCAATGTGGGAAAATCGACCCTGTTGAATCAACTGCTCGGCCAAAAGATCGCCATTACCTCGGAAAAACCACAGACTACCCGCCACCGCATCCTGGGAGTGGTCCATCAGCCCGAAGCACAGCTTATCTTCTTGGATACCCCGGGTATTCATCGGGCTAGAGGGACTTTGAACGTGCGCATGGTGGAGGTGGCCATGAAGGTTATGGGGGATGTAGATTTGGTCGTGTTTCTTACTGATGCGACTTATCCGGATAATCCCTCAGATGGTATTATCCTTAAATATCTTAGAAAGAGAGACTTGCCGGTTATTTTGACCATAAATAAGGTTGACCTGATGGAAAAGGGAAGGCTCCTTCCCCAAATAGAACAATGGCAAAATGCCTATCCTTTCCGAGCCATAGTGCCCATATCCGCCCTTGAGCGCATACAGCTTGACGAACTTGTGGCAGAGATGGTTGCCGTGCTTCCGGAGGGGCCACGCTATTATCCGGAGGAGACCGTTACGGATCAGACGGAACGCTTTATCGCAGCAGAGATTATACGGGAAAAAGTATTCCGCCTGACCGGAGAGGAGATTCCTTATGCTGTAGCCGTTACGGTGGAGTCCTTCAAAAAACGCCCCGACAAAAACATGGTCGACATTCATGCCGCTATCCATGTAGAGCGGAATTCCCAAAAAGGGATCATCATCGGCAAGGCAGGGAGAATGCTCAAGCGCATAGGGGAGCAGGCCAGAGAGGACATCGAGCGCATGGTGGGGCGCCAGGTCTTTTTGAAGCTATGGGTTCGGGTTCAGAAGAACTGGACGCGGGATGAAAGAGCTATCAGGAGGTTCGGATACTAACATGATCCTGTCATTTCATCCGAACATTGTGGCGGATAAGAATATTCTATGTGCCGGTAGGCTGCCGAATGATGATGATCGGGCCGCCATTTCCATGGCGCAGGCCGTTATCCTCCCCCAGGGATGCAGTGAAGCCCTTTACAGGCTGTGCTGTAAGCATTGCGACCATGTCTTTCCCGGCTATGATGCCCGCTTTGATTTCCCGGGCAAACTGGGCCAGGCCCGGCTGTTTCAACAAATAGGGGCGTCTTTTCCACAGACCTATTCCTTTGAGACACTTTCTTCCTACTACGGTCATTATGGGCAAGACTCTATAACGTGTCCGCTATATTTTCCCTGTGTCTTCAAGGCAGACTGGGGCGGGGAGGGAGAGGGGGTTTTGTTGCTAGAAAGCGCAGAGGCCTTAAGAGAGACCTTACAATGGATGCAAGCGGCAGAGCAAAGCGGACAGAAAGGTTTTTTACTTCAGGAATATGTTGCTTGCGGTGGCAGGAGTCTGCGTGTTGTGGTGATGGGAGGCGAATTTTTCAGCTACTGGCGCGTGCAGCAAGATCCATCACGGTTTCTGACCAGCCTGAAGGCCGGTGCTATTATTGATCATGAGGCAGATCCCGATCTTCAGGAGGCGGGGGAGGCTGTAGTGTCTGATTTTTGCTCGAAGACCGGGATCAACCTTGCAGGCTTTGACCTTCTGTTTCCACAGAATGAAAAGGAGGCTTCTCCCTTTTTTCTGGAGATCAACTATTTTTTTGGCAGACGAGGCCTGGGAGGATCTCTTAAATACTATGATCTGGTGGACAGAGCGGTCAGGGCTTGGCTAAGCTCGCTTGGGCTGGGTCTTTGAACCTCTGTGGCTTGTTTGTTTTCGTTTTGCAGTGTTTTGGCTAAGCCTGGAGCGGGGGGATGGTTTGGAATGGCGTGATTCGGCCCTTCTCTGCCTTGGGCGATACGGCCTGGATAGGTCTTTCTCGTACCAATCGTCATCAGTCCATTCCACCTTTATCTTTTCTCCGATAAATTTCTCCACAGCTTCCAGATAGTACACGTATTTTTCACAACCAAGCATGATGGCTTTTCCACTCTTGCCTACGCGGCCGGTGCGTCCAATGCGGTGGACATAATCTTCAGGGTCCTGAGGGATATCGTAGTTGATGACAAGGTCGATGTCTTCAACATGGATGCCCCTGGAGGCCACGTCCGTGGCTACCAGGATCTTGACTTCGCCTGCCTTGAACTGCTGCATGATTTTCAGGCGCTTCTTTTGTTGAACCGTGCCCGTGATCCCAAGGGCTGCATGGCCGTTGTCCCTCAGCTTACGAGCCAGCATTTCAACACCGTTTCGAGTATTGGCGAAGATGAGAAGGCGGTTCCATGTTTCGTGCTTCAAAAGACCGAGCAAGAGGTTTGGCTTCACATTGTTGCCTACGTGGTACAGGACCTGGTCGATCTCTTCCACTGTGATATTCTCGGGATCTGCTGAAATGCCTTGCGGATTGTTCATGTACTCATAGGCCAACTCCATAACCGCATATGAAAGGGTGGCGGAAAAAAGCATGGATTGCCGCCTGGTATAACGGGGTAATTGTCTTAGGATATAGCGGAGGTCTTTAATAAAGCCCATATCAAAGAGCCGGTCTGCTTCATCGATGACCAGAATGCGCACATTTTTGGGATTGAAGGCCTTTTGCTTTGTGTAGTCAATAAGGCGGCCCGGTGTTGCGACCACGATGTCGACACCCCTGCGAAGGGCCTGTTCCTGTTTCACGTAGTCAATACCGCCAAAGATGGGTAGGATCTTAAAATCGGTATAACTTCCCAGGAGTTTTGCCTCCTCGCAAATTTGAACTGTCAGCTCGCGGGTGGGTGCAACGATCAGGGCACGGGGGCCTGCATCTTTTGGCTCAGGGTTCCTGATGAGACGGGCGATGATCGTAATCAGAAATGCGGCCGTTTTACCCGTGCCTGTCTGGGCCTGGGCAGCAATATCGTCTCCTTTTAGTGTAATGGGTAAAGAAAGGGCCTGAATAGGTGTGCAGTGCGTGAAGCCTGCGGACTCTATCCCCTTTAAGACCCTTTGGGGAAGGTCAAATTCATTAAACGATACGTTCTTGGTTTCCACGTTCGGGGAGTTCATATAACGCTGTATATGCCAAAGAGGGTTAGATTGTTCAAGGATTGCGCCTTTCCTAAGATAGTCTTTTGCAAATATAGACCACGTTGAGCGCATTTGCAAGCCAAACACTGAGCTTCGGTAAATCCCTTTTTGCTTGAAATGCTGTATGAGCTTGGTTAGACTTTTATCTATAACAGGCGGGATAAACCCGCCCCTACGATTCTTTATGGAACTCTACTTAAAATCGGGTGGGTGCTTTATTAGGGTATCATCCGGACATAGTTGGTTGTCCGGTTTGCCCCTGGCCCAGAACAAACGGGCAGGATAAACCCTCACCTACGTAGGGTCGGCCCGCCCTGGCGCGACACCAGAACAATGATCGGTGCCATATAAAAAACCGGTCTGTCTTCGACCCTGCCTTCGACATGAGCTCAGGCCGAATGTAGCTCAGACCGAAGGGGGCCAGGGCTTTATGCCGACCGCTCGGGCTGAAACCTTGATTCATTTTACGATTGAAATAGACGATGTCTTTCTTAGGCGGGAGCGGCAAAAAGCCAGGGAGCTGAGAGGGTCGCAATGGTGGAAGCGCCAACTGGCCCGAGGCCTATGTTATTATTGCGGCGAATCTTTTTCGCCGGCAGCCCTTACGATGGATCATATCGTGCCTATGGCAAGAGGTGGCAAATCCATCAAAGGGAATGTGGTGCCTGCATGCAAGGTATGCAACAACAAGAAAAAATACATGCTGCCGATTGAGTGGGAAGAATATTTACAGTCCCTTGCCGAAAATGGTGTCTAATGAGCCAGTTTCAAAACGTCCCCTTTTGCCCAATCTCTGCTTCAGACTCAAATTCTAGTCCTCGAAATACATCAAGTATTCCTGCGGTTAGAATTTTCGCCTTCCTTGACCTTGGTGCAAAATTGAACATTTTGAAACTGGCTCTAATGACATCAATTGTGTGGCAGCCCCGAAGTTCGACAACTCAGGCAAGAAGCTGCCATAGACCAGTAACCATTGCCGTGAAGACAAAAAGAGTTTCCACTAGGAACTCAAATCTGAAACCCGGGACTACCCAGTGCCGTTCAAAGGCCATAAGAACCTTAGACATGTAGAATACCGAAAGGATCATGCCATAGGCCAGGGTGGTGGCAAGATGCATCATGGGCGCAAAAATGAGCGCCGCCAGAAAGATGACCAGAAGCAGTTTGAGTATACGAAAAGTCTTTTTTTCACCCAGCACAATAGGCAGGCTTTCCTGCCCCACAATCCGGTCCCCCTGCATGTCGAGAATATCAAAAAAAGCTGTCCGCACAAATGCCATGGCCGATGCCCATAAGGAGACGAAGATCATCGTAGTTGTAATTTGCAAAGAGACTGAAAGGTTAGGAAGGACCACCGTCACGACCCCCCATGCGAGGGCGATCAGCACGGTCTTTGAGCCCGGCACGTCACTAATCCGCTGAATCTTTTTCCCTATCTTAAGCCGTCCCGGGATGATCTTGACCTTATAAAACAAGCCCAGGAGACTGATGATAAGAACTATAAGAAACGGGACAGATCCCATAGCAAATGCCATGAATAGTCCTACGGTACCCGAAATGACGGCTATGGCCAAAAGGATCAGGCGATTGTTGTCATAAAAGCTGGCACGGTCCGGATCATTGTAACGGACTGCCTCCCTTCCGATGAAATTGTTTAATATGTGCATAGAAAGGACATAGCACGAAGCCATCAGGGCCGGCGCAAAGCCCGGCTTGATTCCCGACAGCAGTGCACACGTGTAACTCAGACACCCAGCGCCCACTGCCAGATAGAGATTGCTCAAGAGCAACCATCGCTGTATCCTAAAGAGCATAAGACGCCATCGCCCTTTTGCCTGATGGGGAAGGGCCTCGATGGTCCTGAAAACTTTCTTGATGACCCAGTTGGGAGTGGAAGCCCCAGCCGTAATCCCTATGGAGCGTAACGGCTCGATGGCCTGACAGTCGAGTTCCGCTTCACTCTCGACATGAAAAGCCGGAACCCCCTCTTGCTCAACCACTTGCGCCAATCGCTGGGTATTGCCACTGTTGCGACCGCCCACTACAACCACCGCATCCACGGCCTTGGCCATTTCCCTGACCTCAGCCTGGCGTTTAAGGGTTGAGTCGCAGATAGTGTTAAATACCTTGAAGTGAGGAAAGCGTTCAGCCATGGTCTTGGCAATGCGATTAAAGAGTCGACCGTCCTGGGTGGTCTGGGCCACCACAATGGCGCGTTCTAGAGAGGGGAGTTTGTCAAGATCGTCCGGGTGGCTGATGACATAGCCCATGCCTTCGGCATATCCAAGGAGGCCCATGACCTCGGGGTGGTCCTTGTCGCCCACAATGACGGAGGCATAACCCTGCCTTGCATACTTGTTGATGATGGTCTGAACCTTGATTACCCTGGGACAGGTCGCATTGATGATGGTAAGTCCTGCATCAACAAGGGCCTGCATGGCCTGAGGTGGCGCCCCATGTGCTCGTATGACGACGCTTCCAGGTTTAGCGCCCGAGACATCTTCTAAGACAGTTACGCCTTTTTCCGCCAGAATCTCCAAGACTTGAGGATTGTGGATAAGCGGGCCATAGGTATAAATGGGGCCCTGCTGTCTGTTGGCGGTATCCAGGACAATCTCGACCGCTCTGCGGACTCCCATGCAGAAACCTGCCGTTTTGGCGAGCTTGAGCTTCAATAGAGGTCCTATCCGCTGAACATGCTATTACTGTTGCTATTCCTTAAGGAGAATCTTGTGATTCACTAGGGAGAGGGCATGAATACGGGCATGTATGAACTTCTGGTCGCCGAAGATATTCACCAGCCGGAGCCCGTGGTTTTCCGGTTCAACCTTGTCGACTGCCTCCATCACAAGTTCTTCATCGCCATCGCGGATTATGTAGGCATTGGCTTCACACATTTTCAGATATCAGCTCCTTCAAGTGTTTTTCGATTAAAATTTCGATCAGGGGGGGGAGTGGGGTAGTCGGCATCCCTACAATGTCCACATTTTCCTGGGTAAGTGGAACGAAAAACTTTTTAGCCGGGCACGCAGCCACGGCCTCGGCAATCCTTGGTGTGACCTCTCCCATCATAGCATGAGCCATCACAATCCCTATGGGAGCCACAACAAGATCGGCCTGCGAAACCATACGGACAATGGCATTTTCTCCAGAAGCGCCCCGGTTTGCCCTTGCCTTGAGCATTTGGGCTGTGGCAATGGCGTTTGTCCCGAGCGCGATAATTTCCACTGATTCGTCAAAGACTTCCTTAAGTTTTTTAATGATGGCGCTTCCTATGCCTCCACCCTGGCCGTCAATTACACAGATGCGCATTTTTCAGATCTTGTCCTCCCGTCCACGCTTCCGGCAAGCTCGTTATTAGCTTCGTCGGAAGCATTATTTAGTTTCCATCCATAAATGGCCCTTTTCCGCAATCTCTGCGTCAAACTGCGGGATCGCTTGTGCGACGTACCTCGGTACGCCTCCGCGCAACCCCTTGTTTTCCTTGACCTTGCGAATCCCGCTGTGGCGGGACTGAATTGGAAACTTACGCTTGTGCCCATTGAGTTTTTACGATTCATGGATGGGCACTATTTAACAAAAAGTGACCATTATGTCCAATGCCATTATGGGATCCATTTGTACTTGCACTGGTCCAAGTAAGCCAGTTCCTTTCCGAGGTTGTCCCCTATCCTGTCCTGATCCACAGCTTTTTTGACATTTGCCATTCCTGCGTTTGTCAAAGCTGTGTCTTGAGCGTCTTCCACACTGACTCTCTAATAATATTACCCACTCTGGTATAATCGGGTTTCCGGCCGGCTACAAAACAAATT
>JAIWEZ010000072.1:0-9278 GCA_048631945.1 Gammaproteobacteria bacterium
TACATACACACATTTAACAATGTAACAGCAGACCACACGATAACGGCGACTTTTGAAATAGACACCTATACGATAACAGCCAGTGCAGGCGCAAATGGCAGCATCACCCCAAGTGGTGCTGTATCGGTGGACTGCGGCACTAACGAGTCCTTCACTATAACGCCGGGTGCATGCTACCATGTGCTTGATGTGGTGGTCGATGGTGCATCAGTAGGTCCCGTACTGTCACACACATTTAACAATGTAACAGCAGACCACACGATAACGGCGACTTTTGAAATAGACACCTATACGATAACAGCCACCATTGCAGGCGCTGGCAGCATCACCCCGAGCGGTGCTGTATCGGTGAACTGCGGCTCCGACCAGTCTTTCACTATAACGCCGGCTGGGGCTGGCATTATATCAGATGTGCTGGTCGATGGTTTTTCAGTAGGCACCCCAGGCACATACACATTTAACAATGTAACAGCAGACCACACAATCCATGCGATTTTTGTGCCATAACGGCCACAGCAGGTGATTATGGAACCATCCCCAATCAGGGGCAGATTACAAGGGGGGCACAGCTCTCCAAAACTAGGGTCTGCTGGCCGGAGGCCCAAAAAAATACTAAGGAACTCAGATGGCTCGTAAGATAATCCTAATTCTTTGTCTCAGCATTGGACTTGGTTTCCTGTACCAGGGTATTTCCGATGCAGAGGAACCCGGGGAAAAGACCCTTGAGCTTGAGTCAGGGCTTTATTATACCATCGAAAAGGGTGATACCCTGTGGGACATCTCTGAGCATTTTCATGATTATCCCTGGGTATGGCCGGATCTCTGGGAGAAAAATCAGCAGATCGCAAACCCCCACTGGATCTATCCGGGCGAGCGCATTCGCCTTTATAACCGCCAGGAACTGGAGACATTTGTCGAGCCCGAAGCAGAATCGGAAATGGCCGGGCAACAACCCATAAAATCCAGGTATTATTACTATCCTGCGATTAACACTGTTGGGTTCATAAGAGAGAAACCTGTAAGCCACTCCGGCGCTATCTTCAAGGTCAAGGAACGCAAGGTCATGATCAGTGTGGGGGACTCGGTCTATATCCGACCCTCCGGCAACGTAACCTTAAAACCGGGCGATCGTTTTACCGTGCTGCGGACGTTATACCCCGATAAGGACAAAGACCCCAAAGCGTTCATTGGAATTCAGCACTATTTATTAGGCGTAGTTGAGATTACCGCTGTGGAACCGGAATTTGCTACTGCCAGTGTTCTGAAATCTTTCCGCCACATTGAACTAAACGACCTTCTGATCCCGCATGAACCGCGGTCACCCAAGATTATGCTCACTGAAAGCAAAAAGGGAATAAATGGCAGGATTATTATTGCTGAGGAACGTCAGAGCATGTTCGCAGACACGGTTGTCTTTATTGACAAGGGGCGCAAAGACGGCATCAAGGTGGGACAATCGTACTGTATATACTACCAGGAAAAGGAATATCTAGACCCAAAGGGCAAAGAGTGTATAATGTTGTCGCCTGTCGATATTGGCAAGATCCTTGTCCTTCGCACTGAAGAGGCCACGGCCACAGCCATTGTGACCACTGCCGACAAGGCCATACACCCTGGGGCAACAATCTGTACGCCATCGCCATAGTCACATTGGTCAGGGAAAGTGAACTAAAGTGCCTTGTGAGTTTTAAGCCTCACTCCAATTCCCCAATTCCTTAATTCCTCAATTCCCCAATTCCTCAATTACCTTGTAATTTCCTGATCTCTTCCAAAGCCATATCAGCCAGGGGGGTGTCGGCTGCCAACTCCACGACCATGTTGAAGGCAGAAATTGCCTCCCACGTTTCGGATTGCCCGGTGTAGGCGCGTCCCAGATCAAAATAGGCATTGGCAAAACGTGGTGCATACTGAATTGCCTTTCCTAGAGAAGAGATAGCGGCTTCGTAGTTTCCCATGGCCATATAGGTTAATGCCAATCCCCGGTGTGCCGCAGGAAAGCGGGGTTCTGTCTTAAGGGCTTTCCTGTATGAATCAATCGAACGCTCATAATCCTTTTTTCCACGGTACGCCTCACCAAGATTACAGAGGGCAAAATGTGGCGTTGCATAAAGCAAATTGTCAAGGGCGCGGTTGAAAGACGATATGGCACTGTCCCACTGGCCTAACTTTCCATAGACGACACCCATCATGTTTAGGGCCTCTGAATAATCGGGCTTAAGTTCAAGCGCTTTCTTGAAATGGACAATCGCTAAATCGAATTCTTCTTTTGCAAAATAGGCAAAACCCAGATCGCTTTGAAGAAACGCGTCTTTTTCATATAGTTTTTCCGCTTTTAAGAATTCCCTGAGGGCTGCCGTGGAGTTTCCTTCGGCAAGATATCCTTCACCAAGTCGCCTGGAGGCTTCCGCCTGGTTCTTGCGGGCAGCCGTGTCCGTCGCGCAGGAAAACAAAGACAACGAGACAAATAGACAAGACAAGAACAACATGGATCGCTTCAGCATAACAGACTCCTTTGAACTTAAGAATTTCGCCCCAATTGGAGCAATGGAGTATTGGAGTGAACGGTCACAACATAACTAACTATTGTCTATCCATAAAATACCCCAAATTTTCTCCCCCACCCCTGGGGCATAAGTGCTATCTTAAGGTTTCTGCTTTATTCCCCCTTTATTAAAGGGGGGCAGGGGGGATTTCAGAATTCAGCCGTTGGGCCATTGTTCGATAGATGACCTCCACCACCGCATCGGTTTCTTTTATTACCTCCCTACTATTAAAACGCAACACCCTAAGACCAACACTGGCCAAATACTTGTCACGACGCTTATCTTTTTCAGCGTGATTGCCTCCCATGTGCTGTGATCCATCCACCTCGATAACCAATTTCGTGCTTGGTGCGAAAAAATCCACGATGTAGTCGCCAATCGGCTTTTGACGGTAAAACTGGATACCTAAAAGCTGTTTACCCCGCAGTCGTAACCATAAGGCACGCTCACTCTCTGTCATGTTTTTGCGCAATTGACGTGCTTTATCTTTTAGATTGGCTTTGTATGAAAACATTGTTTAAACATCCTAAAATCCCCCCTAACCCCCCTTTTCTAAAGGGGGGAATTGTATATCTGACGACCCCTTCTCATAGGAGGCATTGTACGTAGGATTTTAAGTTAGCGCCTATGCCCACCAGGGGAGGGGGAGTTGATGGATGGACACTAACCAATAATTGATAATCAATGATCATTGATCATTGATTCTATTTTTAAGACCTTGATCTGCTTTTCGTTCAAGAAACCGCAAACTTCTGGGTGAAGCCGTGCTCGTGCAAAAAGAGTCCTTCCATGATCGGGATGAGAAGAGAGAACACCCGGGATGGTAAGGGAGATGCTCTTAAAAATGTTGCGGTTTGCGCCAAAAAAGACCGGGTCCTCAGCAAAAGGAATTCCGATTGTCCTCAAGATATTTTTAACAATGGTCAGGGCATCATCCTCGGGTTTGATTGACACTACTTTTAGCCCACCTGCCTCAATGGCCGGTTTTGCATCACCGTAAAAGGTTCCGAAATCGACTACTACATCCAAAGCGTTTTCGCCATGCATTATATTGGCGGTAGTTTCAACCTGAACCCCGGCGTAATCAAAGGAAAGGGGAACTCGAGACTCATACGAATACCCCATTGCTGTAACAAATCCGGAGACAAAGGCCTCCCGGCCTGCGTCTGTGGTCAATATTGAGCACTCTTCCGGTGTATTTTCCCGGGAGGACTTCATCTTGTTATCCCTCTCGTCCCCGACCAGAATGTCGACAACCCGGATATTTTTCTTGGCCAGATATTCTACTACCTGAGCCGACGTACGTTCTTGAGGATCTTCTATCAGTGTAATACATTGATATGCTGGTGTCCCCCCCCGATCGTCGGCTTGAGAAAAAATCCAATCACCACGTAGCGTAACCCTCATTCCGTCATACAGTTCGGCAAGATCAAGGAACCTTTGAGCCTTTCCGCCTGATATGGCACTCAAGACCTTGGCCAGCGCAGTTGCTCCCGGCTCCTCCGGATCTATTCGGACGATGACAAGGGGATGCCAGAAGGCGCGTATTGCCTTTTCCAAGTCCTCTGAAAGGCCCTTGTGGGACTCTATAATCAGATGTCGCCCGTCCGCCAGTTCCATGACCGGAAGGGCAGAAAGGTCTAAAGTAAGATCCTCCTGGCCACTTTCCGGAAAGTAACATAAACCGGAAGCCAACAACTTGCCGCCTATCCCGGCTATGGTCTTTGAAACCACTTCCCGCCACCACGGGATGCTCTTTTTGGCGGGTGGCAAGCTCTCAGCCCCTGGTAAAACCAATCGCTTCGTGGGTGTGACCACGGTGCGAGTAGGCGCTGTGGCAGCTATCTCCGGGATGCGGATGGGCTGGCCGGGATGGATCAGGTCCATATCCTTGATAGCGGGGTTGAGTCTTTTCAAGGTCTGAACATAGTCTTCCGAGAGTTCATCCCATTTGAGCCCAAGTTGGGAGGTTACGATCTTCGCAAGGCACTCCCCTGGACGGACTTCATAGGTTACGTAGAGGACATCCGGTATGATTGGAATGGTTACGTAGCGGAGACCTGCATCTGGCGGGTGCTCTTTGACCTCCGTCTGTTTTAAGGGTATCAGGAGTTCCTGGCGCGGATAGATCTTGTCAACATCCTTTACGTGAGGGTTGAGGTTTTCCAGGATGGATACAAATTGCGAAAAGTCTTTTTCTGCAATAGATCCCTTCCGGCGCAACAACTCCCAAACGTGATCACCTTTTTGGACGATGTATGAGTCGCACACAATATCCCGGTCGCCATACCTTATTATCGAATAAACCTTGTATGGCTCTGCCCCACACACAGGCCCAACCGACCACAACAGTAAGACGATGACGAGGATGAACTTTTCTGCAGAAGATTTCATATTTTTTCTGTCACCCGGACCACTTCCTGGAAGGTGGTTATACCTTTAAGCATCTTGTCAATGGCACTTGTTCGCAGGGGGATCATGCCCGATTCCAGGGCCTTTTTCTTAACAGTGATAATGTCCAATTCATCAGATTCTGCTATAATTTCTTTCATGCCTTCATCTATTGCCATAATCTCAAAAGCACCCGTGCGCCCGAGGAATCCGGTTCCCCTGCACTTGATGCAACCCTTTCCCTGCTTGAGTTGTATTGATTCTTCACCCTCCACATTAGCGCCGAGGGACTTGAGCACCGGCGCATCCACCTCCAAAGTGGTGACACAATAAGGGCAGATCTTGCGCAACAGCCGCTGGGCCATCACCCCAACCAGGGACTCTGCAATCAAAAAGGGTTTGATCCCGAGGTCCATGAGGCGGGTGACGGTAGACGGAGCATCATTGGTATGAAGCGTGCTGAAGACCAGGTGGCCGGTGAGTGCGGACTGGACTGCATTTACTGCGGTTTCTTGGTCCCGGATCTCACCGATCATAATGATATCAGGGTCCTGCCTTAGAATATTTCTTAAGATTGTAGCAAAGGCGATGCCGACTGCCGGTTGTACCGCGATCTGATTGAAGTCTTCTCGGATCATCTCAATAGGGTCTTCCACTGTTGTAATATTCTTCTCGGAGCTGGCCAGGTGTGCCAGTGAGGAATAGAGTGTAGTCGACTTGCCACTTCCTGTAGGGCCCGTGACCAGAATGATGCCGTTAGGCTTTTTCAAAAACTGGTGATAAACAATGAGGTCTCTTGAGGAAAAACCTAGATCTTCAAGATCCTGAAACAGGATGGTCGGATCCAGGATCCTCATTACCATTTTTTCACCAAAGGCAACAGGCACCGTTGAAACCCGTATCTCTGCATCCTGGTTTTGATGGGACAACTTCACTCTACCATCCTGGGGGCGGCGTTTCTCCGCAATGTCAAGCCTTGATAAGCTCTTGATGCGGGAAACAATGGCTGGGTGCACCACTTTGGGTAGCTTGTAGATGATGTGAAGCACTCCGTCTATCCTGAAGCGTATAAGAACATGGTCCCGCTTGGGCTCAATATGAATGTCGCTTGCGCGCTGTTCAAGGGCATAGTGAAAGAGATAGTCTACCACATTCTTGATATGTGTATCGGTAGACTGGATCTCACTCATGGACTTAAGACGCGTATATTGTTCCAGGTTTCCTATGTCCACAGATGGCTGGGCAAGTTGGGTCTCCGCGGCTACAAGGGAGGACTTGAACCCAAAAAACTCGCCGATGATCTTTAGGATATCGGTTTTGGTTCCCATGGCTGGGGTTAGCTCGAGGGTTGTGACACGCTGTAAGTCTTCCAGCACATCCGCATCAGTGGGGTCATACATTACCACTTCGAGCTTGCCATTGGTGATTGCAAGCGGCACTACCAGATGCTTTAGCGCAAAGAGGCGGGGGATGGTCTTGGTGACCACATCGAGATCGAGTTGAAGGGGGTCTATCTTCTTATACGGGACCTTCAGGTGCCCGGCGACAGCCCTAACAACCTGCTCTTCGTCAAGAACTCCTGTTTCCTTGCCTGGTAAGGAAATTTGCAGAGAGGCAATCACGTCAATGATGGTTACCGGGTGCTCTATATCCTGCCCCGGCAGGCCGCCTGTCTTGACTCTTTTAAGCTGTGTGAGCCTGCGCCTCTGTTCGGGGGCTTTTGATATAATGGACTTGCACTGTTCAGGTGTAAGAAGGCCCTCGCGGGTAATAATCTTTAAAATCTTCTCATCAGGTATAGATGACATATTGTACTATTTTTTAGCACAGTAGCGCCTTGGAGGGAAGAAAAAAAGAATGGTTTCCCTCCCCTCTCCGGGGCATGGGCTCTACAAGCCAGAGAGGGGAGGGACAGGGTGGTGTTAGGGTAGTCTGTTTAGGCGATCAGTCGCCCGGTTGAATCCAGTGAAGCGGTCGACTTTTGTATGGAGAGGGCAGATTTATCTCCTCTATCACTTCAATCTCTCCGGTACTGGACTGAACAAATGCCTTGGCACCTTCTTCCGTGCCCACATGAAGGCTCGGGGTTGCAGCAACACCTGCGCCAAGGGATATTGATTTGGTAAACGAAGTACCATCGAATCCAATGACGTCTGCATAAAAGGCCGTGCCGGTCTTGTAAAAGAGGGCGTACAGAAAGCCCTCCCCTTCATAGGCGCATACGTCGTCGTCAGGCTCAAATGTTGTAAAAGTGATAATTCCGCCAAGGACTGTCGGCTTGCTAAAGCACCGCTCGCCGCCTGTCATATCTAGATACCAGCCGTCATAGTGCTTTGGGACATCAGTGTCGGATGTTGTCTGCTTGATGTTTTCAACAAGTTCATCAAATGTAATGTCGTTACTTACAAGATCGTCGTCTGTGTCAACTAAACCACCTGCAAGAATATTATAATCGGTTACGTTCAGGAGGTTGCCAGAAGGAACCGTAATGGCCGACGTGCAGTTATTGCAGGAAATAGTCAATTGTGTTGGGTCGTTAAGTCCGGTACAATTATCCCAATCAAGTGGCTCTTTTACACCAACCAGTCTCTGAGTGTCGGTGTTTGACTTGTCGTTCTCATGATAAAATTGTCCAGTGCCAAAATAGATCCACAGCCTGCCGTCGTCGTCTTGCGATGCTGACGCCGCAGTGGTGATCGGTTGCGTGTTGCCCAAAGAGACAAGAGGGGTCTTAGTTCCTGCCTCGTTTCCACCTACGCAGCTTATACGCCACATTGTCCCCTGGGAACACCCAATGTAGAAGACATCCGGTGTGTAGGTGCAGGTCGTGTCGACGCACTGTGAATCATTAATGTCGGTATCCACGGACATAACATCTCCCATGGCTGAGTAGTTGGCGCCCCCCAAGTTGGTTTCAATGGGCGAATTGTTAGGCTGCGTGCCATCAGCGAGCTTGAGCACATAGGTTTTTCCAAGCTGGGTGCTGGTCCCGTCATAGTCTGTGGGCCCTGAACCAAATGCAATCCACCAGTCTTTGTTGGCGTGATCAACGTGAACAACAGCAGGATACGAGGTTGTATAACCGAGATTGGGGTCCGTGAACTCCCACAGCAAGGCAGGGGGATCTTCCGGATTGGTTATATCAAGGGCAAAATAGGCAGACCTAAAGGACTTGTACACGGTTGAGTCTATTACCGTGTCACCGTTCCCGTCGTAGCCAACCTCTTCCTCGGTAACATCTATTGGTCCACCTCCGAAGCGCATGCCGCAAAACAGTACTGTCCCCCAGCCGCCCGGATGGACAGTATCCGCTGTGAAAATCTTCGCATCAATCACCTTCGGCTTGAGATCTACATAATAGACATGAGTGTAGAGGGGGTCCTTCAGCCATCGGAGGTGGGGCAAGAGGTTATAGGGGATGTACGCCCAGAGTTCTTCTCCAAGGGCCGGTGTTGCGCCGCTATAAGAAGGGGTGTCGGGTCCGACCTCAAATTTTGCATTAGCTTCATCATAAAAACCTGCATTAAAGGCGTGCAGCATTCCGTCATTGGCCCCTACGTAAATAACATTGCGCCTGTTGTGGTATTGCGTCTTAAACTTCCTATAGCTTCTGTCGTGATATATGAGATCATACCTTTCCATGGGTTTACCTACCGCGGTCGGGGTAGAATAGACGATGTCGCCCAGTTTCCACACACTGTCCGTGCCATCCACTTTGATGGTCCGGCTCCGATAGTCAGGGGCCAGTACAGCGTCCGCTACATGGTCTGCGGAGGTGGCGGCCGTTACATAGTCTTTGCCACGCACGTAATTGATCAAATTCTGGGCATCTGCATCAGTAGCCTGGCCCAGATAAGGCCGCAGGGCAGTGGCGTTTATATCTTTGAATTCCGTCCATCCGCTGTCAATCGATGTATAAATAGTACGAGTATCGGCATTTCTGCCGGCAAGCTCCTTGCCTGCCTCCCACATATAGTTTACTTCGCTTAGCGGAATGGTCTGAGGCGTGCCATCCGGCACTCCGTCGCCGTCCGAATCCGCATATCTTCTCGCCTTGGTGCAGGCTGCGACCGGGTCAAAGAAAAGCTCTATTATATCGTCTTCCACCAAATCAAGGGCATCATTTTCGTCACTGTCTTCTCTCATATTCCCGTACTCGTCGACAAACAGGCCGTGAAGTTGCCCTACCCAGTTAATCTCTGTGCCGCTAATGTCCTCAAGGTTGCGATAAAATACCGCCTGATAGATTGCCCCTTCGCCCCTTCTAGCAGCAGATACGACCGAGGCGGCGGTTCCGGACCCGGCAACGCCGACAACCGACCAAAAAGCGTCTCTGATTCGGGC
>JAIWEZ010000073.1:0-9199 GCA_048631945.1 Gammaproteobacteria bacterium
ATTTCTTTGAAGAGTTTGAAAATCCCCCTAAATCCCCCTTTTTTAAAGGGGGACCTTAAAGGAACGGTCCTTAAGTTAATGACATTGAGGTGTCAGGCACAAGTCATTATTAAACGCCATAGGGACTTGGAAGTGCTGAAATGGTAGGAACGGAATGAAGAAGGAAGTGAAAAAACAGAAAAACGATCAACCCGAGTCTCCCCGAAGAAAGTTTTTAAGTAAGCTGTGGGTTGCGTTGGGAGTGCTTGCCCTGCTGGAGTTGGTCGGCCTTGTCTTGACATATCTTCGACCAGGGAAACCACGGGGAGTGGGCAATGCTGGAACCATTGTTGAGGCTGGTGCCGTAGAGAAATTCCCCACCAATTCTGTTACGGCTTTTGTCAGAGGCAAGTTTTATCTCTGTCGGTTGGAAGATGGGGGTTTCTTGGCGGTGTCCCGAAAATGCACGCATTTGGGCTGCACTGTTCCTTGGATGGCCAAAGAGAAGAAATTCGCTTGTCCCTGCCATGGGTCAGCTTTTGACATTCATGGGGAGGTAACGAGCCCACCAGCCCCCCGGGCGCTCGATATCTATCCGGTGGTTGTTGAGAACAACATTGTAAAAGTCAATACCGGCAGACCCATCAAAAGGTCGGAATTTCGGGCAGAACAGGTGGTCTATCCAACCTAACCACTTTCTCACAATGGACGCGACAGCTTGAAGGCATAACGGTTACCATTCATGAGACGCTGGAAGCTCACCGGACTTTTTGCCACCGTCGTCATCGTTTTGACGATACCTTTCTATCTCTTGAAGATAACCGTCATTCGTCCCCAAAGAGAGAAGGTCTCTGTGCAACCCATAGCTGAATTTGTGGGCAGCAAGAAGTGTTTGGACTGCCACAAGAAAGAATATGACAAATGGTTGGATTCTCACCATGACCTTGCCATGGACGTGGCGAACGAAAAGACGGTTCTGGGAGATTTCGCCAACGCTGTGTTTGAGATGCACGGTGTCACGTCGCGGTTCTATCATAAGGACAGTCGATATTTTGTTTTGACCCAGGGGCCGGGCGGTGAGATGGGTGAATTCGAAATCACGCACACGTTTGGCTGGTACCCCCTCCAGCAGTATCTCGTCCCTTTTCCCGGGGGTCGGTGGCAGTGTCTTCCTATTGCATGGGATGTGGAAGAAAAGAAATGGTATCATCTTTATCCGGACGCACCGCCTGATTACAAAGACTGGCTCTACTGGACCAATGCCGGGCAGAACTGGAACGGCATGTGTGCGGAATGTCACTCCACTAACCTGAAAAAAAACTACAATGCGCATACTGATACGTATGACACAACCTGGTCTGATATCGACGTAGGCTGCGAGGCCTGTCATGGTCCTGGTTCACGCCATGTTTCATGGGCGGAATTGCCGGACATGGCCAGGCCTCAGGTAGAAAACTACGAACTGGTGGTGAAAACGTCTCAACTTGGCTCCAGGGCTCTTGTGGAGTTATGCGCACCGTGTCATGCCCGTCGAGCGGCACTAGGAGACTATACCCATGCAGAACATGATTTGCTTGACAGCCTACTGCCTCAGCTGCTGACCGAGAACCTTTATTTTCCAGACGGACAAATATTGGAAGAAGTCTATGTTTATGGATCGTTTACACAGAGCAAGATGTACCATAGGGATGTGCGCTGCAGCGACTGCCACGATGTGCACAGCGTAAAACTCCTGAAGGAGGGCAACGATCTCTGTCTTCAGTGCCATCGGGCCGGTGAGTACGATACCAAGAGGCACCACTTTCATAAGAAGAAGGGAGAAGAAGGCGAACCTATCAAATCTTCTGATGGCAAGATGCTCTTTGAGGTCGGCACTGGTGCCGATTGTGTGCAATGCCACATGCCTGGCCGTAAATACATGGTCATCGATTACCGGCCAGACCACAGTATTCGAATTCCGCGCCCGGACCTTAGTACGAAACTGACTACCCCCAATGCATGTAACCGCTGTCACGTTGACAAAACCGACAAATGGTCAGACGAGTGGATCACAAAATGGTACGGTCCTGGCCGCAGGCCCCATTATGCTACGGTCATTGAGGCAGGGCGAAAGAGGCTGCCAGAAGCCCGTAAGGAATTGATACGGCTCGTAGGGGATCCTCTCTATCCCGTCATTGTTCGGGCTACGGCTCTAGGCCTCTTGGAGGCATATCCTGGAGATGACACAACTCAGGCGTTCAAGACTGCGTTAGTGGATGATGAAGCCCTCATCTGTCGAACAGCTATCGACAGACTGAGCCTCGGAGACGAAAAGGCTCTCGCAAGGGTGATTGGGCCATTCCTCTACCATCCCGTCAAAGCTGTCCGCATGGAAGCTGCTCTAAGGTTAGCGGGAAGCCCTGCAAAGCAATTGTCTTCTGACCAACAAGAGATTTTCCGAGCCGCTCTTCACGAATTTGAAAGGTCCATGGAGTATTCAGCAGACTTCGCCTCTGGACGCTACAACTTGGGCAATCTCTATACTGCTCTGAATCGGCCGGAAGAGGCCATCCGGAATTATGAGGCTGCTATCAAAATTGATGATCTGTTTTACCCCGCCAAGGTGAACCTTGCCATGTTGTACAATGGACGGGGAGACAACGATCGAGCGGAAGTGTTGCTTCGCGAGGTAGTGGAAGCCTTCCCTGAGGTTTACGAAGCTAGCTATTCCCTGGGGCTCCTGATAGCGGAGATGAAGCAATATGCAGAAGCAGCAGAATTCTTAGATAGAGCGGCAAAAGGGCTGCCAAAGCGACACCGTATTCAGTATAATTTGGGATTAGTCCTGCAATACCTGAAGCGAAATGCGGAAGCCGAAGCAGCGCTGCGGGGAGCACTCGAGCGGGCTCCCGACAACATGGATTATCTCTACGCGCTGGCTGATCACTACATAAAAAGGGGGCAATTGGAAAAAGCAGAACACATCGCTAGACAAATGGTGGCAAAACATCCTGATCGCCCAATGGGGCACCAACTACTCAAATCCCTGATGAGGCATCTCCATGACGAGTAGCATATGATCGTAGGCTGCCACGGATCCCCGATTTCCAGTGTAAATATCAACGGCTTCTCAACATGCTTGTTGGAAACGGGATCTTATGACATTCAGATAGAAGCAGCGATCAACACTTTTGGGCCAAAGGCCCTGCGTAGGAAATTTGGAAACGCAGCCAAAAAAGCAGGGCCATTTCCGGCCCTGCTTCGTCCAGGATGGCTACTTTCCTGTGTTCTCCTTAAATTCGTCCTTTGAGATTTCCAGAACTTCTGATGATTGTAAAGTGACAGTGCTGCTGGAGCTTTCATCCTTAAATAGGATGCTGCCGTCTCGGTTTCGGTCGATGTCTTGTGTGAAGTAGGTTTTGCCGGAACCTATTTCAGTCACCTTGTAGTAGCTGGCACAGCCAACACCCATCATCACAAAAACAAGAGCTATGACGACTACCATTCGCATGATTGTTCACCTCCTTTAACACAATCTACTACTTGGCAAGCGGTATCCTGTCAGCGAGTTGGAAAGCGATCACGGCCTGAATTTTGTTCTCCAGCTGATAGTACCTTGCTACCTTCTTGGGCGGCAAAACAGCCTTGAACTTACTCAAATAGGATTTCTTAAGCTTGATCATTTCCTCATCTATTGCCAGAAACTCTTCTAGAAGGTGTTCGCCTTTCTCGTCAGAGAGCGCGTGGTAGTCCTTGGCATAGTCAGCAATCAGCTTCCCCTTCCGCGCATTGATCTTGCCCAGTGCTTCCTGGTAGCTGTCATAAACCGGCCAGAATGCCTTGCCCTCAGAATCTGAGAGCTTCATATTGACCGCAATGAGGGCCTGTTTGTTTGACTTAACAGCGTCTCGGACGATGCCCATAGTGTCCTTTGGCTTGTCCTGCGCAAACACCGGTAACACCCACAGACAGACTAACATGGTGCACATTGATCGAATCATCTTCATAAACTCCTCCTTTTCAAAATTGTTTTTACCTCATGAAACTGAGAACGTAGTCCACACTGGATTGCGGTCCTATCACCAATACGGCTGAGTGAAGAACTCCGTGTTTCCGCACGGGGCTTCCTCAAATGAAAGAATCCCTTTAACTTGGGGGCTCCGGCCGCCCAAATCTCCACCAGCCATTCATCCCCGCTCTTCTGAGCGGGGCATTCCGGCTTTTTCACGTAAACATGGGGTGGCTGTTGAATCCCCTTAGGCACAACAAAAGCGTTATGAACCTTCCTAAAATAGCACCTGAAAATGCGTGATCAGGATGTCATTGTCCACGTCCTCACCATGCATCTCCTCTCGGAAGGTGTAATTGGTCTGCCATTTGATATTTTGTCCGTGGATGAACCAGTTGAATCCCAGGGTGTACCAGCGTGAGTCAAAAGAGTTGTCCACGTCTACATTCGGATCAAACTCGTCATATCTGGCGGTGAGCTGGAAGTTGTCGAATAGGTCGTACTGTCCTTGTATACCGTACCCGTAAGCCCGACTCACGTCATTGCCATCCGCCTGGACGTACTCGACCTGTAGATGAACCGGTTCTAGATCCAGGGCGGAGTTAAAATCCCAGATGTGCAGGTTTCTTGCGGCTATGCGGTCCCGCACTGGAAACACATAGTAGTCACCGTCTTCCGAGAGCTCGGCCAAACCAAGGACCGTGGTCTCGTAATCATAGCCAATCCGGTCGTAGGCGTAGCTCACACCGAAATTGATGTATGGCGACGGACGGTAAACGAGCATGCCTGTGACCATTAAGTCCTCATTATCATTGCGCATGTTGTTAAAGCCGTTCCCGTTGTACAATCCAACGGCATAGAAGATGGGTTTGTCATAGAGTTTGGCTGTAGGGCCCCGGCCGTCCAGCTGTCCCTCAAGGGCAGACTCTATGCTAATGCCGATTTCTCGTTTCCGTGCAAGCAGGTCAATCACGAGCGGACGCTCGCACAGGGGCAACACAGGGCCGGCAACGAGATATGAGGGCGAAAATCGGGATTTAAACTGTCCGGCTGTGATGTTGAAATAGGGATGGGGATCATAAACGAAATAGGCATCCTGGAGCATGACGCCTACATCAGTCTTCCTGAGTTGGTAATCCGGCAGTGAGGGAGATATCCTATCATCGTTGTGATCACCGTCAGCACTGATCTGTACATGGTATTTCCACTGGTCAGTCACGTTTCCGAACCACCGAAGACGCATACGGCGGATCACAAATCCGTCAAATTCAGACCATTCAAAGGGTTTTTGTGGTGTCACCTTGCCTAGGTCACCGTTCTCAATGGCTGTATACCGGACCTGTACGCGGCCCTTGAAGTTCATACTCTTGGGTTGGCGAGCAGCCTTAACAACAACCCCTTCCTTTTCTGCGGCCGTATCCTGCTGCTTTTTGATATCTGATATGGATTTCTTTAGCTCCTTTTCAAGACGCTCTATCTCTTTTTCTTGTTGCCGGGTAACATTGCCGAGTTCCTCCAGCCTCTCAAGTATCTCATCGTTGGTCTCAGCCAGGGCAACACCTGGCATCGTTAGGTGAGACAACATCAGGCACGCGATTAGTAAGAAGAAGCCTTTTACCATCCCAAATCTTTCCCCCATAAAAAGCACCTCCGCTTGCTGGATTTGATGTTCAATATTCAGTAAGCCGATCCAAGATCAACTATAATTGACATGTGAGATGTGAGAAAAATTGATGTGATATAAACTAATTAGACAAAAATGTCAACACTTTAAGGTTTACCTACATGCCGGATGAACACGACACACCACAAATCCTCTCTTGGTTTTCATCCTTGCATATGTCACCAGCTACCCGCTATCAAGGTTGCCCGTTCGCGGGTCACTGGAGCTCTCATATGGACGGCTGTCGGCGAAGATTCGCAACGCCCGTGCCAAGACACGAGATTAACGACATCTATGCCAAGTAGTTGACAATTATAGTGATTACAGGGGCATCAGGGGGTTTCTGCATGTAACCCAAGAGGACATGGTGTTAGTATTTTTTACAGATTGTAAAGGGCTGAATGGGCGGCAGGGGAAATGGTGGGACAATATCTGATTTGCATCAAGAAAGGAGTTGACCATCAAATTTGGGCAAATGACCAAGGTCATTGACAAGGTTATGGAATGCTCAATATGATAATATCAATTGTGATGTCTCCAAAACCATCCCTCGTCATCATCTCAGGCCCCACCTGTGTGGGGAAAACCGATGTAGCGATCTCCCTGGCCGGACCACTAGGGGCTGAGATCATCAGTGCTGATGCCATGCAGGTATATAGATATATGAACATCGGTACGGCAAAACCCACTGAACATCAAAGGGACCAGGTGCGCCATCATCTCATTGACGTGGTGTACCCGGATGAGCCTTATAATGCAGCCCGGTTTAAGACCATGGCAGAGGTCGTGATCAGCGATCTCCATCAAAAAGGGCGCCCCATCTTTGTGGTAGGTGGCACGGGCCTTTACATCAAGGCCCTCACGCAGGGGCTCTTTCCGGCCCAAGAACAAGTTAACACCGCACGAAAAAAACTGAAAAAGGAGGCTGAAACCCTTGGGCTCGTAGCCATGTACCAGCGGCTACAGAAAGTCGATCCTGCGGCCGCCTCGAGAATCCATCCAAACGACAGCTACCGGATCATACGCGCTCTTGAGGTGCATCAGGTTACAGGGCAATCCATCTCTTACCACCACGGAGTTCATGGTTTTCGGGATGCACCCTATACAACGGTTAAGATCGGCTTGACCCGGGACCGGAACATCTTATACGATCGTATCAACAGGCGGGTTGATCTAATGTTGACCTCCGGATTATTAGAAGAAGTGAAATGGCTGCTGGATCAGGGATATCCATCAACCCTAAAATCGATGAGGTCCATCGGATACCGACACATGGCAGACTATTTGGAGGGACGTACCCCGTGGGACGAAACCGTGCGTCTTTTCAAGCGTGACACCCGCCGGTATGCCAAACGACAACTTACATGGTTCAGGGCTGATCCGGGGTTTATGTGGGTGCAGCCCGGACAGATTGACATTATGAGGAATAAAATAGATTCGTTCTTGAGAGGATAAATGGCAACTTCTGTCTCAGAAAAACTGCGCCGTCTCCTTGGCCTTTTCTCTTATGAAGACCGCCTCCTTGTCCTGATCAACGCGGACCCGGATGCGATGGCCAGCGCCATGGCTTTAAAGCGCCTCCTGTGGCGGCAGGTCTCTGCCACAACCATCGCCTACATAAATACGATCACACGGCCTGACAACCTGGCCATGATCCGGTTGCTCAAGCTTGATATGCTTCCGGTCCAAAAAGTGGATACGGACCAATTTACGCGCTTCGCCATAGTGGACTCCCAACCATCCCACCACGAATCTTTCGATGGCATCAATTTTGATATCATCATCGACCACCATCCCGATACCGGCGCCAAAGCTCCATTCGCGGACGTACGCCCAAATTACGGCGCGACATCCACCATCATGACCCAATACCTTCGGGCAGCCAAGATCAAGCCCTCTGCCAAACTGGCCACGGCGCTCTTCTACGGTATTAAGACAGACACGATGAACTTTCAGCGCAAGGCCGTCATAGAGGATGTGAATGCCTTCCAGTTTCTCTTTCGCTACGTCAACGTTCATATTGCCCATAGTATCGATCAGGCAGAAATGACGCCTGATTTCTTGAAATACTACCGAATCGCTTTGGAGTGTATGCGTGTACGAAAGCAGCGCATCAGCGTTCACATCGGCCCGGTCTCTAACCCGGACATTTGCGTGTCCATTGCCGACTTTTTCATGAAAATTCATGATATTGCATGGAGTGTTGTGTCAGGCACCTATCAGGGGCGTTTGATCATCATAGTAAGAAATGATGGTGCTCGAAAGGATGCCGGAAAGCTCTTGAGCGAAGTCTTTGAAGAGCTCGGCACAGCTGGGGGGCACAAGGCGATGGCCAGGGCGGAAATTCCGCTAAAAAACCTCGATGGTGTTGTTCAATACAGGGATGATAAGGCACTGTCCCACTGGATTATCAAGAGGCTGGATAAAAAAGCTCATAGCTCATAGCTCAAAGTTCAAGGCTGACAGCTGAACTGAAAGAATTGATAGACCCAATTTGCGTTTGTTGGCCTTTCTTTGCATTGAGCTTTCAGCTTTGAGCCTTCAGCTTATATTTCTCACTTGCTCAACAGGTCCCTGATGGTAAGCAATTCGGCCCTGAGCCGTTCCAGTGTGAAGGGCTGGCTGTCTGCGGCGGCAAATCCTGATTCTTTGTGAGGTTGCTGGAGATATCGTTTTGCCCCAGCGATTGTAAATCTTTTTTGGTACAGCAGATCCTTAATATGTAGGATGATTTCTATGTCCCGCCTTTTGTAAAGGCGTTGCCCGGAGCGGGATCTGGAAGGGTTGATCTTGGGAAATTCTGTCTCCCAGTATCGCAGTACGTATGGCTCAATGCCCGCTATAGCGCTGACTTCACCGATCCTAAAATACCGCTTTTCAGGTATCTCGGTCCCTGTGGGCAGCATTTATTCGCTCCTTGAGCACGCGGCTCACTTTGAAGGTTACAACCTTCCGCGCAGGGAGTGTTATTGTCTCCCCTGTTTTGGGATTTCTACCCTTGTGAGCTTTTTTTTCACGAACGGAAAACTTTCCAAAGGCCGAAATCATGACCGAATCACCTTCGGCCAAGGCCGTCTTCAATAATTCCAGAGCCTTATCAACGATCGCAGCAGTCTCCCGCTTGGAAAATCCCACTTTGGAGTGAATTGCCTCGACAATGTCTTTTTTATTCATCGGGTTAACGTCTTTCGGTTGCGCTGAACGTTACGTCTATTGTCTTTACCCTAACGTTGCAAAAGTCGAGGATGCCGTAGATCCAAGACGTCAAGGGCGAGGCTGTAGTTAATCTACGCCGAACCCTTGACAACGCGGGAGATGCGGTATCATCGGCTTTCCCGAAGGGTAAACAACAGGCCGAAAAAAGCATTGAACAACCATATCACCGAGAGTGATTTTCTCCATAAGCCTCAAAACTGCTACAACCTGTTGTCATTATTTCTTATTTAGTATCTGAGGCGTGTTGTTTATGCAACATTAGGGTTGATTTAACTGCGAATGGGTTCAACATGAATGCGATAGCTAAAGATTTCGATGCCGAGGCACCGGTGGCGCCAAGACTTTCTCGGCTA
>JAIWEZ010000074.1:0-9070 GCA_048631945.1 Gammaproteobacteria bacterium
GTTGTAAACAAGATTGATAAATCTTAAATTCGAATCTCGAAATCCGAAATCCCTGGCCAGACCTGGTTTACAGGCTCAACAGCTTCTTGTGGGTACGTCGCGCCAGGGCAGGCCGAAACAAATCCGTACTGTCTTCAAGGCGTGAGCCGCAAATCCGAATGTTCAAATGTTCAAAACAATGTGAGAGGAGTCTTGTTTTGGTCATTTGAATTTTGAAGATTTAAAAATTGTTTCGAATTTCGATATTCGGATTTCGGATTTAAACATTATTAATATAAATAGAACCTTAAAAATATCGACTATTTATTGTCGATATTGTGGCGCTAGGCGCCTAAAGTGAGCGGTTATGGGTAAAATTGTCGGTGTAAGTGTCAGGCCGGGAGGCAAAATCTACAATTATGATGCCGGCCTCTTTGTGCTTTCCTCCGGCAGCCATGTGGTCGTGGAAACCGAGCACGGTTTGGAGTTTGGCACGGTAGTCACACCTCCCAGGCCTGCTGGAGAGCAGGAGTCCAAGATTCGCCTAAGAAAGGTCTATCGCCTAGCAAACGATGAGAATCTAACCCAGCACAGGAAAAATGTTGAGACAGAGAAGTCAGCCCATGCATACTGTCTGAAATGCATCAATGAATTAGGGCTTGAAATGAACCTCGTCTCTGTGCGAAGTCTGTTCGACGGAACCAAGCTGACTTTTTATTTCACAGCCGATGGGCGTGTCGATTTTCGAGAATTGGTCAAGATGCTCGTTAAGGCCTATCGGGTACGTATTGAACTGCGCCAGATCGGAGTGCGCAATAGAGCCAAGATGTGCGGCGGCATCGGAAGATGCGGCCACGTACTGTGCTGTTCCGGCTTTATGAATGACTTTGAACCAGTATCAATCCGAATGGCCAAAGAACAGGGTACGTTACTGAATCCCACCAAGATCTCGGGCCTGTGTGGACGACTAATGTGCTGTTTGGCGTTCGAATATGAGACTTACTGTTACCTTAAACGTAAATTGCCCGATTCCGGAAAATACGTCCGGACAAAAATGGGGAGCGGAAAGGTCGTCAGGCGAAACCTACTGAAAGAATTGATTACTATCAAGACTGACGAGGGACGTGAGCTTGATGTGGGATTAGACGAGATTATCGAGGAGAAAAACGTGTGAATCCATACTATATTACAACCCCTATCTATTACGTAAATGCCCGGCCGCACCTGGGACATGCTTACTCCACAGTTGTGGCCGATGTCCTGAATAGATTTCACCGGATGTGCGGCCAGGAAACCTACTTTCTGACAGGAACCGATGAACATGGTGACAAGGTGGTCCGAGCGGCTAAGGAGGAAGGCTTGAGCCCGTTGGTTTACGTGGACCAGATCAGCGAACTTTTCCGAAACTTGTGGCCTGAACTCGACATAGAATATGACTATTTCATACGCACCACATTCCCTGCTCACGCCAAAGTAGTCGAGGTAGTCCTCCAGAAAATCTATGATGCCGGAGATATTTACTTCAGTGAATACGAAGGTGCTTACTGTTTTGGGTGTGAACGTTTTTATACAGAACGCGAATTGGTGGATGGCAGATGCCCGGACCACAAAACGATTCCAGAAGTTATCAAGGAATCGAATTATTTTTTCAGGATGAGCCGATACCAGGACTGGCTTGTCGAGCACATTGAGACATTCCCGGATTTCGTTCGGCCGGAGCGTTATCGGAACGAGGTACTCGCTTTTTTACGCGAACCCTTAGTGGATCTGTGCATATCCCGTCCCAAGACAAGGCTCCAATGGGGTATCACGCTTCCCTTTGATAACCAATATGTCACCTATGTATGGTTCGACGCCCTTCTGAACTATATTTCAGCTCTGGGATACCCGGACGGTGAGCCATTTAAGAAATTCTGGCCAACTGTCCAGCACCTGATAGCCAAAGATATTCTCAAGCCGCACGCGATATACTGGCCAATCATGCTAAAAGCCGCAGGTATACCGCTATACCGTAACCTGAATGTCCATGGCTACTGGAATGTGGACGCTGCCAAGATGTCAAAGAGCATTGGCAACGTAGTGGATCCGCTTGAGTTAAAAAAAATATATGGCTCAGACGCATTTCGCTACTTTTTAATGCGTGAGATGGTCTTTGGCCTTGATTCAAATTTCAGCGAAGAGGCCTTTATTCATCGCTTCAATTCAGACCTTGCAAATGACCTCGGAAACCTATTCAGTCGAAGTCTGACCATGGTCCACAAATACTTCAAAGGGATCGTACCGCAGAAGGAAGCAGGTACAGAGAGCGATATCGATTTTGGCTTGCGAGCCGATGCCGAGAAGGCGGCTCAAGATTACCGAATGGCTGTGGAAGACCTTGCCTTCCATAAGGCCCTGATGGCTATTTGGGAATTCATAAATCATATTAACAAGTACATAGACGTGACTGCCCCATGGGAACTTGCTAAGAGAAAGTCCCAGCAGAGACAACTTCAGACAGTACTTTACAATGTCCTGGAAGGTCTTCGCGTCATTTCAGGACTCATCTATCCCATTATGCCGCAGGCTTCCCGGGTCATGCAGGAACACCTCGGTTTGGAGTCGGCAGAGACCTTCCAGAAGATGGAAGACCTCAGCGTTTGGGGAAAAACAAAACCTGGTATTAAGCTTCCAAAGAGGCTTACTTTGTTTCCGAGGATTGAACAAGGTAGAGCCCAATCCGCAAACCAGGAAATTGCCGAGCCAAAGGAGGTCCGCCTGATGCGGGTGAAGCCAGATATCTCTATGGAGATCTTTCAGAAAATCGATCTTAGGGTTGCCACGGTGCTTCATGCCGAGGCTGTGCCAAGATCGAAAAAGCTATTGAAATTGAAGGTCGATGTCGGAGAAGTGCATACCATCGTTGCAGGCATCGCAGAGAACTACGAGGTAGAAGATCTGATAGGAAAACAAGTGGTTATTGTGGCGAATCTCAAGCCAACCAAGCTTATGGGCATCCTGTCGCAGGGTATGGTATTGACGGCCGGCGACAAGGGCAACTGCAGATTGGTCACGGTGGATGGCCCTTCTGACCCTGGAACGCCCCTTACCTGAATTGCCTCCAAGAAAGACCCCCCATGTATGTCCTGACTCACCCCATTTCCAAGTAGGAACACGTATTAGTATTTTCTATAGCACGATTACAATCTTATCGATATTACGTATTGGACTTATTCGATTTTGTTCAGTATTCTTATTTTTACGAGGTCATTCGGGGTTTATTGTATCACGAAAGGAGAGACTTGATGAGGCAGATGAAAAACTTCTTGGGCACTCAGTGGGGTATCATCTCGGTTGGGGCTTTTATTGGTGTATTTGCCTCCCTACTTCAAAAATGGGGCAACCCTGGCAATATGGGCGTTTGTGTGGCATGCTTTGCACGGGACATTGCAGGGGCCCTCGGACTGCATCGTGCAGGGGTAGTTCAGTACATGCGACCCGAGATCATCGGGTTTGTCCTCGGTTCCTTGGTTGCAGCCTATGCTTCCAGGGAATTTAGACCCCGTGTAGGCTCTGCTCCCATTGTGCGCTTTGTGTTGGGCGTCTTTGCAATGATAGGGGCACTGGTTTTTCTGGGATGCCCCTGGCGTGCCATGCTGCGTCTCTCAGCGGGTGACTGGAATGCCATTCTTGGTCTCCTTGGACTGATCGGTGGCATTTGGGTCGGCACGCTTTTCCTCAAGGGCGGTTATAACCTTGGCCGAAGCAACAAGACATACGCATCTGTTGGCTGGATCATGCCACTGATCATGCTTGGCTTTCTAGTGCTCTTGTTCATGTTTCCGCAGATCGACGGTGAGCAAAAAAGTGGGGTTCTTTTTTACAGCACCAAGGGTCCGGGGGCCATGCATGCGTCCATTGCGGTCTCTCTGATTATAGGCCTTGCCATCGGGTTTTTTGCGCAACGCAGCCGATTTTGCACCATGGGGGCCTTTCGAGACCTGATTTTATTTCGCATCCCCCATCTCTTCTATGGTGTGCTGGCACTGATTGCCTTTGCCTTCCTGACCAGTTTGATTCTGGGTCAGTTCCATCCCGGGTTTGCAAAACAACCCGTTGCCCACACCATGCATCTGTGGAATTTTGGCGGCATGGTCCTGGCGGGCCTAGCCTTCTGCCTGGCTGGAGGCTGCCCGGGCCGCCAGTTATTCATGGCTGGAGAAGGAGATGGTGATGCTGCTGTCTTTGTCCTGGGCATGATCGTTGGCGCTGCCTTTGCCCACAATTTCGGGCTGGCCAGCTCACCCAAAGGGGTTGGCCCGCATGGTATTGCCGCGGTTATTATTGGTCTTCTTGTTTGCACTTTTTTTGGACTGACCATGAGACAAAAAGCATGAGAAAGGTAAAGGCACTGCATTTATAGCAAGGAGGTTACGATGCCGGAAATAGTCGATGCAAGCGGGCTCTCCTGCCCACAGCCCGTGCTTATGACCTTGAACAAGATCAAGGTGCTCAATAAAGGGGAAATCGAGGTGCTGGTAGACACGGACACCTCAAAGGAAAACGTGAGCCGCGCGGCCCAAAGTCAGGGCTGGGAGGTGGCTGGGGTTATAGAATCAGGTGGCGGCTATAAGATCCTGATCAAGAAGGAGTAAATGGCCTTGGTGTTCAAAGCTTTCAAACGCAAGAAAGGGAACACATCCAAAGCAAAAAGCCCAGATCGAGGGTTTCTTTCCTTTCACAATACTAGTGAAGTCATCAAGGCCGAGTCCGTGATACGGAAAAACGGGTGGAGGGTTCGTGTCATGGGACCCCCACCGGAACTGCGGACCGGGTGCGATCTCGTCATTGAATTTCCCCTGGTTGAGCAGTTGAATATCTTAAGGCTGTTGAAAGCCAACAAGATCGCACCCATAGAAGTGGTGCCAGTGGATGATCCTCTCCTCAAACCGGTAGACCTTTTTCACGCTACAGACTACGGAGAATATCTTATGGTTCGCGCCGCCAACATGAAACTGACTGTACACAAAGAGACGCTGATGATTGTTAATATTTCCGGAGGCGGTTGCCCGGACGTGCCCTATCTGGGGGCAAGGCTTGTCGGAAAAGACCTTCGGCAAGCGCCACCTCCGAGGGAAATTGGCCACACCCTTTGCGGGTATGCCCTTCAGTTGGCTTATGAGGAGATAAAGCGACAATGCTCGCTCTAATCGGAACCGTCCCGGAAGAAGATTTCCCGCTAGTTTCCGGCACTGCTATGTTGAAGGGTGATCGCTTGTCCTTGGAGGGCCATGAAACACCGGTCAACCGCGGCACACCCGCGCTGATCGCTGCAGCGGTCATGGCGTGCGACACGCTCGGTCTCTCCATGCCTTTTTCCTTTCTCGTGGGAGATGAGGGTGTGGGACACGGAAGCAGAAAGCTGTATGAGCATCTAAAGACCCAGCTTCCGGCCATGGGCGCCAAGGTGATCACCTTTCATTATCTTCAGCCCGATGTAGACTGGCATAACCGGATCTTGTTGGCCCTCGAAGAAAAGGGCAAGCTCCCGGTTCTCATTGCCGACGCAGGGTACATGTATGCAGCCAAGATGAGCGGCTTTGCTCCATGCTACGATCTTTTCACTCCGGACATCGGAGAATTGGCCTTCTTGGCCGACGAGATAGCTCCCCACCCATTTTACACCCGTGGCTTTATCCTTCATGAAGAAGACAACGTCCCCAGTTTGATCAAAAAGGCCTTTGAAGGGAAAAATGCTGCCAAGACGCTATTGATCAAGGGATCAAAAGATTATATATGCACCAGGGAAAGGATCTTGGCTACTGTTGACACCCCAAGGGTGGAGACCCTGGAGCCCATCGGGGGCACAGGGGATACAATGACCGGTATGGTAGCGGCACTCATACATGGTGGATACTCTGTGGCGCGGGCGGCAACCATGGCTGCCAGGGCAAATCGCCTGGCGGGCAAGCTCGCCAAGCCTACGCCGGCCACGCAGGTAGCTGAAATAATCAAAGAGATCCCAAAGGCCCTGGAGGCGGTCCTGGACGGGGCGGCAAAGGCCCAAGAAGAAACATGCCCCACCACCCAGTACGCCCACGGATAAGAAACCATAATGGATCACGAGTCTTTTATCTCTCACAGAGCGCTCGGAGTCGCAGAGTTTTTGAGTTGAATTCCTGCGCGAAGCTTATTTAACCGGGGTCAAAAAATCAGACAAAGTCTTTTCCTCTGATCGCTCTGAGAACTCAAGCGACCCTGAGCCTGGTCGAAGGGGAGCGGGCGAGAGAGTACTATGTTCGGATACAAAAGAGCGCCAAGAGATGTCTATGCCAAAAGATCATTATAACTTAACAGAAAAAGTCAGGGCCTCAGGCTGAGCTGCCAAACTGAGTCCAGGGGACCTGGAAGAGGTAATGAAAGCCCTGCCTGTGATCAGCCACCCCAATCTCCTTGTTGGGATTGAGACATCTGATGATGCAGGCGTCTATAAGCTCAGCGATGATGTGGCCCTGGTACAAACCCTCGATTTCTTCACGCCTATCGTAAACGACCCCTATCACTTTGGCCGTATTGCGTCAGCCAATGCCCTGAGCGATGTCTATGCTATGGGTGGCAAACCGCTAACCGCTATGAACATCGTCTGCTTTCCAATCTCAGATATGCCCAAGGATATACTCAAAGAAATCCTGCAGGGGGGGTTGGAAAAGATTCGCGAGGCAAACGCTGTCCTGGTAGGGGGACATAGTGTAGATGATCAGGAGCTTAAGTACGGTCTTTCTGTGACAGGCATTGTTCATCCAGACAAAATCCTTACCAACAAGGATGCTAGGGTCGGAGATCAGCTTATTCTGACCAAGCCGGTGGGGACCGGCATAATAGCAACAGCCATTAAAGGGAAACTGGCCAGCCAAAAGGCCTTGGACACTATGATCGAGGTCGCTGCGACCCTTAACGACAAGGCATCACAGATTATGCTAAAGTACGAGACCCATGCATGCACCGACGTAACGGGTTTTGGCCTAGGCGGACACCTTTTGGAAATGACCAGAGCCGGTCATGTTGAAATCGCCATTCACGCTGAAAAGATTCCCATTATGTCTGAGGCCAAAGAATACGCCTTGATGGGTCTGATCCCTGCCGGAAGTTATGCGACCAAGCATTTCTGCGAGCAAAGTGTAGAGATTAAACCCCATGTAGAGACGGTCTTAACAGACCTCATCTTTGATCCCCAAACTTCAGGGGGGCTGTTGATTTCCATTGCCCCGGATCAGGCAGTAGCCTGCCTTAAGGAATTAAGGGATGAAGGAATTGAGTCGGCCGAGATCGTTGGTGAGGTGATTGGCTCCCACCCAAAAGGAAGACTTCTGATTGCTTGAGGGTCGAACTGCCATACTTGCCAAGGGTCCATCCATTCTCGAAATCGCCAAACTGTTTGATGCCATTGACGTGCCCGACATGGGACCTTTTAGGGTGTCGGCCACGGAAAGGTCAATCTGAATACCGAATTAGATGAGCAAGAAAGGAGGCTAACAGATGTACCGCAAAATGAAATTTGTGTGTTGCGTTCTTCTTGTTATATGCGCCACTCTTTGGCTGAACGCCCCTACGCACGCCTTCGGTCAAACGGCTAAACAAGAAGAAGCCCCCACAACTACGAGTAACAACGCGTCTTCGCCTAAAGACGAGGTCGCATCCAGTAAAATGAAAAAAATTGATAAGGTCGGGGAAACAGTCGGAAAAGGTATTGAACGATTCAGTGAAAGGGCCTCATCACATGTGGGGAGCTGGATAAATGCTGAGGTTTTCGCTGGCATTTCTTGGCTCAAGCTGGGTTTTTGCCTGTTTTTGATCTTTTTGGTAGTCGTGGTGGAACGTGTTTTGCGATGGGTGATCCGGGTACAACTAAAGCATATTGCTCCTGATGAGGACGTTGTCACATTCAAGCATCTTCTTCTTACCGCACTCGCCAAGCCTCTTTCCCTGTTTATTTGGGCTTACGGAATCTATGGGGCTCTGTCACCGATGTTTATCCATTTCCAAACTCCCGTAGGGGCCAATCTAGTCCATCTAGTAGCTCAAAAGGCTGCCGATATCGCCGGGGCCTTTGCTATCTTATGGTTCATTTACCGCTTAGTCGACGTTATCGATGCACGAATGAAAAGGTGGGCAGCTTCCACGGAAAGTACCATCGATGACATAGTGGCTCCGCTCATAGGAAAAACGCTGCGAGTGTTCATCATTGCAATTGGCGGCATAATCATTATTCAAAACCTTTCCGGAGTTAAGATCGGCCCCCTACTTGCTTCATTGGGAATAGGAGGTCTGGCAGTGGCTTTGGCAGCCAGAGATTCTATAGCGAACTTCTTCGGTACGCTAACCATCCTGTTTGACAAACCATTCCAGGTGGGGGAAAGAATCGTCATCGACAACTACGATGGTTTTGTAGAATCGGTTGGATTTAGGAGCTCCCGAATTCGCACCTTAACCGGCCACCTAGTTTCCATGCCAAACGAAAAGATCGTCAATTCCGCACTGGAGAACATCGGCCGAAGACCCCACATCCGCTGGCTGACCAATATCGGAATTACCTATGATACTCCTCCGGAGAAGGCGGAAAGGGCCGTTCAAATTATCCGGGAAATTCTTGAAAATCATGAAGGAATGAAAGAGGACTTCCCGCCACGGGTCTATTTCAATGGCTTCAATGATTGGAGCCTCAATATCCTGGTTATTGCTTGGTATCATCCACCCAACTACTGGGACTACCAGGCGTGGCTTCAAAAAACCTGCCTCCAAATCATGCAAAGGTTCGAGGCAGAAGGAATCGATTTCGCCTTCCCCACCAAGACCATCCACCTTGCTAACGATGACAAACGTCAGATCAAGCTACAGGTATTAGGAGATCTTTGAAAAACGAGACATTTTTTTGTCAGGCAAGAAAGGCAAAAATTTTAACCGGAGGAATACATTATGTATTTCGAGGATTAAAATTCGAAGCCTGACGCCGCATCACGAAAAAATGACAGTTTTGCAAAGGTCTCTTAGGAGAGAAAGGTATTGTATAGCTGCACAAGTCGTCCCGTTGTCCAGTTACTAGTCAAGAATAAAA
>JAIWEZ010000075.1:0-9047 GCA_048631945.1 Gammaproteobacteria bacterium
ACTCCATGACGGTGCGACTCGCCCTACCTCCACGAATGGGACCCACTGCCACCACGCGATTTCGAGATATTTCTGCAACCAGGAGATTTCGGCCAGGGGGTTCCACTTGGGAGTCATTCGGTACTCGGCTGCATAGTAGATGCCCGCCTTGTCATTGAAGCGCGATGCTGGATATCCCCGCATCCGCCAGAGGCCGCCCAACGTGGCACCCGCAAAAGCAGGCGGTCTGTGATAGACCTCCGTCCCATTCTCCGTACGTGAGCTATTCCACGTCGGAGTATCAGCCGTCCAGAAATCCAGAGCGATGACCCGCTGCCGGAAGCGCTGCGATGGTCCCAGCGAGAAATACTTGTCGAACTCCCCACTCATAGCTGTCCAGGGCGCTGAGCTGTCAAACCACCCCCAATCCCTGGTTACTTTTAGCCGAAGTGCACTTCCTTTGGATGGGTTGGGATAGAAATCCCTATTGTCCCGGAACACGGAAAACTCGAGGCCGTTGGTTTTCAACTCCTTATCGATGACATCGCCGTCGATGTCCTGTCGTCGATAGAAGGGCTTCACTTCGACATACGTCTTTCCGCTGATAAGAGGATTCCAGGATGTCCCCCCGGCTTGACCCGAGCTCACAAGTCCTCTGTCGAGCACATAAGTATTTACGATTTGGTCCTTCCCGTGACCAATTGGCAAAACATACTGGAATCTGAACTGAAAGTAGTTGTCCCAACCATCGCCTTCAATATAGTTATCCTCATCAGAATCGTTGCTTCCAGCACGCTCATCCGGGAAGTTCGGGTTTCCGTCAGAGTAGCTTTCGATCTCCTTGAACCGACCAACCTGGGCCACCAGATCGACAAACAGGCGGTCCGAGAAAGGAAGACGAAGGTCTCTGCCCATCAAGAATCCCATGACCGAACCCTCCGTACCTGCCATAGCTGTTCCAAGAAGCATCGACTGCTTTTGGGGATATCCTGTTATGCCGTAGACAAATCCCACCGCTGTTCCGAACGAATCGTTGTAGAATGCATAGGGAACACGAAGCTTCTTCTGCTCAAACTTCTTGTCGGGGCCAACGAATATGCTTTGGGCGAAAGCTGTCTGGCAGGAACAGAAAAAGAATAGAACAAAAAACCGAATTACTTGTTTGTTCATGTTCTATTTCACCGTGTATCCCTTACCTTCCATACATCCGCTGTAAGCGCGATTGTAAGTATTGCGTTTCTGCGCGTATTCATTTGCCTGTTGTTGTTCCCACTGCTGCCTCGCTTGCTGATCCTGGCTTCTTTGTCGGCTCTGCCTCACTCCGCCGAGCACGCCACCAACCACAGCGCCGGTCCCCGCCCCTTTGCTGCGGGATCCGTCCCTTTTGATTAAGGCTCCTGCTCCGGCACCCACTGCAGCACCCTTTAAGGCTCCACCCTGGCCGGCCTGCTCCTGTGGTGGGGGGGTGGATGCCGTAGGCACCTGCATGGGATCGAATCCTGTTTGTTGCTTGGCCCAGGTGTAACACTCAAATTTCTCCTTTTCCATCTGCTCCTGGCTTTGTCCTTTGGCGGGATATATTATTAAATCCTGCGCTAAAGCAGAGCTTGCCAAGAAAACTGCAAAAAGTGCCAAACTCACCAATTGTATCCTGTGCTTTGTCGTCATAATCTTGCCTCCTTTTTCTCTCTCTCAATATTTCAGGCAACCAATTAGGACGGTTTCGTAAAAAGTCCCAACACCGTCATGCCGGACTTGATCCGGCATCCAGAACTTATTGAAATTACTGGATTCCGGCTTTCGCCGGAATGACGATTCCAAGAGATTTTCGACTTTTTACGAGTTCATCAATATTGGAATTTGGAATTTAATTGATATTTGGTGCTTGTATATTGATTTTTTGCCATAAAATGCACAAATTTTACAACTAAGAAACCTATAGAAAAAATTGGGGGATGTGATGAAACGTTTTATAGCATGTGTTTTTTTATTCCTTGCTCTGATTGTATTACCGGGCTGTAAAGACAAAACTCCGCAAAAGGAAATGATCCGGCCGGTGCGGGCTATTCAGATCAGCGACCCTGCCGAATTCACAAAACGCTGGTTTCCGGGACAGGCCAAGGCGACTCAGGAAGTGGACCTGTCCTTCCGGGTGGCAGGGCCATTGGTTACGCTGCCTGTCAATGTCGGTGATACCGTTCGTAAGGGCCATGAACTTGCAAGGATTGATCCAAGGGATTTCCAGGTCGAGCTTCGAAATGTGCAGGGGCAGTTGGAAAAAACCGAAGCAGAACTGAAAAGGGCCGAGTCTGACTACGAACGGGTGATTCGGATACAGAAACAGGATGCCGGGGCCGTAAGCCAGGCCATGATCGACCGCAAACGGCAACTGGTGGAAAGCAACAGGGCAGAAATCCGTTCTCTTCAGGCGGCCATGGATTCGGCCAGAGACAAGTTGGATTATACCTATCTGAAAGCACCGTTTGACGGGATTGTGACAGCTACTTATGTGGAGAACTACGAAGATGTGAAACGAAAACAACCCATCATCAGGCTCATAGACAATTCCAAGATCGAAATGATCGTGAACATTCCCGAAAGCCTGATATCCCATGCGGATTATCTCAAAACGGACGGTAAGGTTTTGCGGGTTCGCTTTGATTCGTTTCCCGGTCGTGAAGTAGAAGCCCAAATCAAGGAAATCGGGAAGGAAGCATCCAAGACCACCCGCACCTACCCGGTCACGCTGATCATGGACCAACCCGAAGACATCAAGATCCTGCCGGGCATGGCCGGGAATGCATCGAGCACTGTCCCTCCAGCGGGAACGCAGGGCCAGTCACAGGTGGTAATACCGGAAACCGCGGTTTTTTCACCGGATAAAAACAATACTTATGTCTGGGTCATTGATGATAAGGTCAAAAAAGTAAGCAAACGAGAAGTCAAAACCGGTAAACTTCTGGATTCGGGTATTGAGGTCCTGGAGGGTATCCAACCGGGTGAGTGGATTGCCACGGCGGGTGTTCATTATCTGAAAGAAGGCCAACAAGTACGCATCCTGTCTTCTTCGGCGGAGGAGGTGGCAGAATGAGCCTTACTGCGATTGCCATTGAAAAACGGACGGTGAGTTATTTCGTCGTTATTTTGCTCGTTTTGGCCGGAATAGGTGCCTTCCTTAGTCTCGGTCAGCTCGAAGATCCTGAATTCACGGTGAAGACGGCAGTCATTACAACACTCTATCCCGGTGCAAGTCCGGAAGAGGTGGAGCTGGAATTGACCGACCGACTTGAACTCGCCATCCAGGAGATGCCCCAGGTTGATTATATCGAGTCGTTTTCCCGCGCCGGCATGTCGCTGATCTCCGTCGAAATAAAACATAAATACGTGGCCGAGGAGTTGCCGCAAATCTGGGATGAACTGCGGCGCAAGATTCGAAACATCGAAGCCATGCTTCCTCCGGGGGCGGGCAGACCGGATGTCAGCGATGATTTCGGGGATGTGTTCGGATTCCAGTTGGCCGTGGTGGGCGACGGATTTTCATATGCTGATTTGGAAACCTACGCCAAGGATATCAGAAAAGAGATCAGCCTGGTAGATAACGTTGCCCGGGTGGATCTTTGGGGTGTACAGAAAAAAGCGATCTTTGTAAACGTTTCCCAGGCCCAGCTCTCCGAGCTGGGCCTCAGCGATGGCAGCGTCAAGGCGACCCTGGAGCAGCAGAACATGGTGGTGGACGCCGGCGGGGTGGATTTACAGAGAAAACGATTCCGCATCGCACCCACTGGAGAATTTAAATCTCCCGAAGATATCGGCAATTTACATGTCCGTGCCTCCTTTGGGGACGAACTTTCCAACCTGACGGCGGATGACGACAAGCCGGTGTCTTCCGAACGCGCGGCAGAGCTGATTCGAATCAGGGATATTGCCACCGTGGAACGCGGGTATCTGGAACCGCCGTCGACCATGATGCGCTACAACGGGAAGCCCGCCATCGGCATTTCCATTACCAATGTCTCCGGGGTCAACGTTGTCAAAGTCGGTCAAGCTATCGACGAGCGCCTCGAAGAAATTCTTCCCATGCTGCCGGTGGGCATTGAAGTTCATCGCTTTCACTGGCAGTCGGGCATCGTGAACCAGGCCGTGAAAGGGTTTCTCATCAATTTCGGCGAAGCCGTTGCCATTGTCCTGATCGTTCTCACCCTTGCCATGGGATGGCGAATGGGTGTTATTATCGGCTCGTCGCTGATTCTGACTATTCTGACCAGCTTTATTCTAATGGCGATTTTCGGTATTGACCTGCAGCGCATGTCCCTGGGCGCTCTGATAATCGCCCTGGGAATGATGGTGGACAACTCCATTGTGGTGGCGGACGGAATTGTCGTTCGCATGAAGGAGGGAATGGACCCCAAAAAAGCGGCCATTGAAGCTGCGTCCCAGCCGTCAATGCCGCTGTTGGGAGCTACTGTTATCGCGATCATGGCATTTTATCCTATCTTTGTCTCCGACGAGGGTGCCGGGGAATATTGCCGCACGCTGTTTACGGTGGTGGGTATCTCACTGTTTACGAGCTGGATTATATCTATGACCATCACCCCCTTGCAGTGCATCGACATGCTGCCGAAGCCCAAAAAGGATAAAACGGACACCGACCCGTATGCCGGAAAGTTCTACCGGGTCTTTAGAGGGATCGTGGAACGGGCAATTCGCGTTCGCTTCCTCACCATTGGAACATTGGTTGCCCTTCTTGTTGTGGCGCTCATCGGTTTTGGAAAGATCGATCAGAGGTTCTTTCCGGATTCGTCCATGACAAAATTCATGATCGATTATTGGGCGCCGGAAGGAACCCGTATCGAGACGGTGGCGGAAGATCTTAAGAAGGCTGAAGATAAATTTCTTGGCGACAAAAGGGTCGATAGTGTGGCCACATTCATCGGTGCGGGCCCCCCTCGTTTCTACCTTCCCGTTGACCCCGAGTCTCCCTATCAATCCTACGCTCAGTTTATCGTCAACGTGAATGATTTTCGAGACATCAATGACCTTTTGAACGAACAGAACGCGTGGTTCGCTGAAGAATTCCCTCAAGCCCTGATATCGATAAGCAAATACGGGGTTGGCCCCAGCAACGTCTGGAAGTTTGAATTGCGCATCAGCGGTCCAGCAACCGCCGATCCTGCCATCCTGCGTTCTCTTGCCGACGAGGTGGTTTCGATTGTAAAGGCCAGTCCTCTATCCGCCGATGCGCGCACCAACTGGCGCCAGCGGGTTCAAAAAGTGGTTCCCGAATACAACCAGGAACGGGCTCGCTGGGCGCTGGTGACGCGGGAAGACATTGCCAATACCACTAAACGCGCCTACGACGGCCTTTCCATCGGTCTATACCGGGAAGAAGACGATCTCATCCCCATCGTATTGCGCTACGTGGCAGAAGAACGGAAGTCCGTAAGCAACATGGGCGTATTACAAGTTCGGCCCGGATCATCAGCCTACACCATTCCCATGCTTCAAGTGACGGACGGTATCCACACCGCCTGGGAAAATCCGTTAATCTGGCGTCGAGACCGCCGCAGGACCATAACAATAGAATCCAATCCCATTTTCGGGGTCACGCTACCGTCACAGCGCGCGAGTGTTCTTGAAGAGATTGAAGCCATCGAGCTTCCATCGGGCTACACCATGGAATGGGGCGGTGAGTTTGAAGACACTGTGGACGCCACTGCTTCGTTGATACCGGGAATGATTCCGGCTTTGGCCATTATTCTGTTTATTATTGTTGCGTTGTTTAATGCGATTCGCCCGCTCCTGATCATTCTCTTAACCATTCCCTTTGCAATTATTGGCATTACGGCCGGACTGCTGGCGGCAAATACCCCCTTTGGATTTCTGGCCCTTCTGGGTGCCATGAGTCTTTCGGGCATGATGATTAAAAATGCAATCGTTCTGCTGGATCAGGTCAATTTAGAGTTGGAAGCCGGAAAATCCCGCTATCAAGCCATGGTAGACTCCGCACTTTCGCGATTGAGACCGGTGGTGCTGGCCGCAGCAACCACCGTGCTTGGGGTAATCCCGTTATTGCAGGATGTTTTCTGGATAGGCATGGCAGTTACAGTAATGGCTGGACTGACGTTTGGCACGATTCTCACGATGATCATAGTGCCGGTCCTGTATTGCACCTTTTTCGGGGCCAAGTCACCGGGAAAGGCAGAACAGGAAGCGGCTGCTTAAAGCCCAAAAGCACTTTTTGCTTGCTACAACAACCATCTCATTTCCTTATCAGTTCCACCCAATGTGTGAGTGGTCCAGTGTAAAATTTTCGCTGGGAAAACGCGATAAGCGAACCGTTAAGCACGTTATCCCTAAGCTTTAATTCAAGCCATAGCTTACAGGGTTGCCCCCGTTTAACATCTGCGGTCTCAAGCTCGCCTTGAATCCACCCTCGCAGGAAAAACCCGCCACCTGCGTTCATGAACCGGTGGGGATTATCTCGATAGCTCACATTTCGAAGAATACTACGAGATTGATCGCCCATCGTGGTGTATACACTTCCGGATACCCCGATATCCAATACAAGGGGAATCTCTCTTTCGTAGGTGTAAACATGCCCTTCCCACAGGCCGACGAGTTCCTTATCAGGCGCAAACGGCGGTTCCTTAACTGCTTGATCGGTCGGATTGGGGAAGTCTTTGAGTTTTTCGGGTAAAAGTGTACGTAGAATTCCTATCAGGATTGCTTCCGGCCACTGGCTATGGGTATTCGAGAGAATTGCAACGGCGATATTCTCTTCCGGTACAAGAGCAAGTACGGTACTCACACCAATTGTGCCGCCGCTGTGGTGCACCGCACGCAAGCGGTCTTTTGTTATTGAAATGACCCAACCGATTCCATAGCCACTGCCATCGCACTCCCACTCTTTTATTGGCCCAGTCTCTGGACTTGGTTTCTGCATTTTATCAATGGTGGCCTCAGTAATGATGGCTCTCTGGTCGGACAGGTCGTTTTTTAGATGGAACATCGCAAAGCGGATAAGATCGTGAGCACTGCTGACGATCACCGAAGCACCCGGGCTGTCAGAATTGCAGGGCGGAACCGCCATCTCATCGGCTGTGTAATTGACAGCCTGACCATCCTCCAGACCATGCCCGACGTGCACTGACGTGCGATCCATCCCCAGTGGAACAAAGACCTCCTCGCGCATAAAGTCAGCATAGCTCTTGCCGGATACGCGCGAGATCACATTACTTAGAAGACCGTAACCAAGGTTCGAGTACTGATACCGTTCGCCAGGTGCTGTGACCAGGTTGCCATAGCGGCGGATGGTTTCGTCCATAGGTGGTGGCTGATTAGTTTCATTGTCGTAGAAATGTTGGGAGTGGAGCGGCAATCCGGATGTGTGGCTGGCAACTCTTTGTATGGTCGCATCCTTCGCGTCGCCGATGCGAGCCGTTAGTTTAGTCCCACCGAGGTAGTCGTTGATTGGACTGTCAAGCTTGATCTGTCCACGTTCTACTAAGATCATCAGTCCTGTTGCTGTTAGCTGCTTTGAGATCGAAGCCAATCTGTACTTAGTGTGTTCGGTGGCGGGAATGTTCTTTTCGCGGTCGGCCAAGCCAAATCCCTTTTCCCAGATAATCTTACCATCACGAGCAACGGCCACAGACAGTGAGGGAACTTCTCCTTTTGCAACCAATTGTTCAATTTGTATCTGGGTAGCATCGAATAGATTCTTTTCACTATATGCAAATGCTTTTGGCTGCCCCAAGCAAAATATCAATACTATACATAGCATATTGACAAGAATCAGTTTCTTTACCAAAGACCTATACATATAAACACACCTCTTTTAAACGGAATCACCATTTTGTCTGCTGTCAGAATTACCAGTATAAACGCAAACCGGTGCTCAACCCCCACCCCTTGTACTCGCCCCCGTCCTCTGCATCATCTTTCATCGAGGCATACTCGAAGCCCGTCTGCCACTTGCACTTATGGCCGTAGAAGTATACATTCAAGCCAGAGTAGAACTCATTGTATTCGTTGCCCCCACCGTCAACGATCCTGTCTTCGTATCGCGGCAGTCGCAGGCCATTGTTATCGGCGCTACTGAGATAGGTATAGCGTAAAACGACCTGGATACGTGGGTTGAAATCGTAAAACGGCATCAAGACCACGCCCCAAACGTCGCTTTGCTCTCCGTAGCCTTTACCCGTGGATATGTCTGTCCACAAGCCCCATTGCCCGCTTTCCCACTTGGTGACCAGCGACAGAATCTGGGAAAAATCACGGGTATCGGCATTGATATCCTCATCGTTATAGACATAATCGACTCGGATTATGCCGCTGTTCAGCTTTTGTGTCTCAGTAAAGTGATAGCCCAGGGAGAGAAGAGTGAAATAGCTCGCTTCGAAGCGGCTCAGTTCATCGTTGTCATCCGAAGAGAAGATGCCGACCGTATAACTCCAACCCTGATCGATCTTTCCCTTGGCGCTGATTCCCGTGAAATATTCTTTGGTAAACCAGAGGTTATTTGTAAGGTCGTTGCGCTGCATGGTCAGCAGTTTCTTGGACGAGGTGGCACCGTCCAGGGTAAAACCTGTTGATTGTTTGAGCACCTTGAGGTCCAGATTTTTTCTCGGAGCCCAGCCAATGTACCCATCGGTCAGACGTGAGTAGCTGTCTTCAAGAGACTCATTGAGATCAAAGTCACCTTCAATGTGTAATACCCAGTCTTGGAACAGATCAGATTTGAACCCAAAGCGGAAACGCCGCCAGAGAAATTCGTCTTTGAATTCTCCCTGATCGGCATCGAACCATGCGGAGTCGGGTTGCACACGGCCGGAGAGGGCAAATTTCTGTATGAAGCGGTTATCCTCGTTCTCGTAGAGCGTGGCGTAGCTCCAGACCTTGTCGAAACCGGAACCGTCCTCTCCATCGGCCACTACGCACGGAGCGGTCACGCATAGAGCGCCGGCAATGGCTACCGCGCCAAAACAAGGGTATCTCATGCTTGCAAATCTCTCTTGAAAAAGGCTTTAAGAGAAAGGCTACTTTTTGACTCTCATTTTGTCAAGGAA
>JAIWEZ010000076.1:0-9038 GCA_048631945.1 Gammaproteobacteria bacterium
CCGGCCTCGTCATAGACGCCGTAGACCGAACCGATCTTGCCCGCGCCGTCAGACACCATAGGAAAAGGGACACCTCCATCGACCATTCTGGAAAGTTCTTCCTCTTGCCAGACCTTATGGACAAACTGACTGTCCACGCTGACTGCCAGGACCTCTACGTCCAACTTCTGCAATTCATTATATTTGGTGGCAACTGCCGCCAACTCAGTCGGTCAAACAAATGTGAAATCTCCAGGATAAAAGCAGAGCACGACCCATTTCCCCAGATAATCTGAGAGCTTCACCTGCTTAAATTTGCCTTTATGAAATGCCGGGGCCTGAAAATCCGGGGCTTTTTTTCCTATCTTTGCTAATGCCATGACTACCTCCTTTGCCTTTTCTTCCTCTTGTTCAACAACCTCATCCTTTGCAGGTTCGCCAACAACTGCACCGGTTGGTTTGCCACAACCAATCTCCATCTCTTCCATGAAATCACCTCCTTCTGTCTGGTGGTTTTTTATTTATCTTTTATCATATTCAGTCAATGCCTGCGGCAAACTAAGGTACATTTCCCGTAGGGCTTCGCACCCCGTCATCAACGAATGTCCTGTAGCATGCTGTATTCCATACTTCGATAGCCTTTCAGACGTTTTTCGTACATACGCATTAGCATGGGAACATTTTGATCAACGTAATCATATGTGCGGACTTCTCTTTTCATCCAAGCCAGTATTTTGGATAATCGTCACGTCCCCGAAAGAGGCTTCGGAATAATCGGATTTTGTCTTCAGATGGGGATTCTTTCAATGCCGCCAGAGAGGTTTTCTCTGGTCTTATCAATTGAGACGCCTTTGAACTCAATGAACTCATCAAATGTAAAGGGCTCGACACAGAACTCAAAAAAGCGGCCCGCGAGGCTCTCCTTTAATTACCTTCTGATGCGATTGTTCTTGAAATATAATAACATTGCAATGTTATTATATTTATGTCAAACGATTTTTCTGAATTTAGGAATTTAGGGACCTCATCGCAAGAATCCAACCAAACCGGAGCATGGGCCGGTCTTTTTCACGACACATTGAAAATTCCTTGACCTGCAGCTTCCAGCAGTGCTATAGAAATTAGTGTATGGTGCTTTGGTGCTTGGGAGTACCATTTCGTCCAAATCGCAAAAAGCGATTTCCTATCAGCCCTATCAGCCTATCAGATAGAGCCGCAGGGAGGCCCGCCATGAGCAACAGGACATATGGATTGATCGTGGGGATTACCGTCCGCGACTATACGCACGGTGCATCTCCGTTCGAGGTCGACGTGTACTCACCGACGGCGTGGCTTGGGCATCGGCATCGTCGCTTCCATCTGGAACAGGTCTGCGATAATCGGGACCTCATCCTCGTGTCGACGTTGCGCCAAGCCCTGGTCGACGGGCTGCCCGTCATGGTGGGATCAGACAAAGATGGAGTCATCCACGATGTCGAGGTCGTCACCCGCTCTTCTTATCTACAAGCCGACCCCGGCCATGCTGGATCGATCAGCGGTACCCCGAAGATCGTCTCGGTGGCAAGCATGGGAATGGGCGACGAGCTGCATTGGGAGGGGGCGAAGGCGCTGGTAAAAGTGTCCGATGCGGAAAAACCGAACGTGCAGACTCCACTCCTGCTCGACCTCCAGAGCCCCGATCGTGAAGTCAAACTTACGCAGTTCAAGATGCTGAAGCAGGCGCAATCGACGGGCGCGCAGGTGCATATTTCGTACGAAACCATAGGTTCGCCGGATGGGCCTGAGCACTGGATACGAGAAGTGGCTCTCGGCGAGCACGAAGATATCCGATGATCCCACAGGTCATGCTCCGCTCGCCCAATCTCGGGCAGCCGGCGCTTGCCCGCCGCCACGGCGCGGATGACGTCACCTTCCACGCCGTGGTCGCTGGAACGGCACCCGATCTCGATGTGGCTGAGCTGCTGCGATCCAGGCTGTTCCTCATGTCCCTTGCTGACACACGCACCATCTATCAGGACAGTAAGTACCCGCCTCCCCTGTTGGATGACGATCAGCAAATTCCGGAGCACGTCCGACACTGCATGGTGCCGATCGAGATTCGCGCGGTGGAGTCGGCGCAGCTTTCGCCTTGGCACCGGTCTCCCATCTGTTCGACCGACCATGTGTGGATCGAACCCGATCCACATCGCTTCTACCGGTATGCATATCCGGTTTCATTGGCGGTGGCGAGCAAGCACGCTCACTGCCTAAGAGTGCCGGCCCTGTACAACCTCGTCCACGCGGTCCCGGACGAGCGCTACGACGTAAAATTCCACGCCGTTTACGTACACGACAACGACTGGCGTGACTTCACCCTCGCGCACGCTGCCGACCTCCACGTGGCGTGGCGCAATGACTTTATTCCCGAACGGCTCGCCGCCAAGGGCAAGCCCGTCTCGCCGGACGTCTATGTCAACTTCAACGAGCACTTACGCCAATTCATCACTTACGCGAACCGAGCGCACGCGGCGGGCGAGCTCGATCTGATCGTCGCCAACGGCGACATCGTCGACTACATTTACGAGAGCAACGCGCTCCGGCCCGTCCACATCTGGCATTACCCCGGCGCCAGTGACCGATATGCGCTCGACAACTTCGAGTACTTCCACGATCTCGTGATCGCACGCGCTCCATCGTCGCTTCCCAGCGGCACTGGAATCAAGGTCGGCGAGGAGCTCGAAGTGCCCCTCTTCACCACGCTCGGTAATCACGACTACCGACTCAACGAATACCCGCTGACGTTCAAGCTGGATGTTGATCTGTGGGTCGTGCCGGTCGGGTTTTTGGACAGGCCCGTCAACAAGTTCGGAATCTTCGGGCTCACGGGGGATCAGGCGAACGCGTTCGAAGGCGGATATCGCAAGGTAGATGACGACGACGCTGGCTACTTCATTCAGCCGCTCAACCGGCCAGACGACGAGCCGCTCCCGCGCAGTTACGCGATGCATATCAACCCGGACGCTAATTACGTCGTGGCTCTCGGACGCAACCGTTTGGTGTGCCTCGACACGCAGAGCGATGAGGGGATCGTAACCACTGAGGGATCAGCCCTGTTCCCGTCCGGCTCCCAGGTGGATTTCCTGGCAGGCCACCCGGACAGTCTCGGCTTCGACGACGCGCAACTCGACATACTGTCCAATGTTCTAAAGGAGGCGGAAGGCACCGTCCTGATGGCTTGTCACGCGCCACCAGTCAATCTGCGGGGTCATCACAGCACGCCCCATCACCTCATGCGAGAATGCGAGCACGTCACGCTCGATACCGACGATCAGACCCGGCTTGTCTTTGACATCTCGCGCAATCGTGGCGTCTTCCCAATTTTATACCCCGCCGTACGGAAGGCACTCAGGACTCCAGGCATCGCGCGAGTCGAACGATGCGGATGGACTCCGATGGGCCACTCTGTAGAACCTGACGAAGCGAAGAAGGGCCGCCGCACGGGGCAGTGGATGGACGTCCGGGTTACGGCCGGAGATTTCGCCCGGGGTGGGCAGCGGCACGGTGTCGGCAACAGCCCGTTCAGAGTGGGCTCGTTCGGCGGGCCGGATCGAATCTTAGACGATATGAAGGTCGGGGATTATGTCGGTGTATACCGGGGCACGCCCGATCGTTTTGACACCAACTACTTGGAGTGGAAGAAGATCGACCTCTCATGGCTGGTGGGCGAGTTCTCGTATTCTATGGCCGGAAGTTGGTCGTTGATGTCCGAATACTTCTTCAAGTCGAAGCAGCGCGATCCGCACATGGGCAGCGGAGTTGCACACGCCGGCTTTGAGCGGCTCGTGAATCTCTTGATCGGCCGTGAGGTGCCGGGCAAGGCGACCGACATAGTGCTGTCGGGTCACACACATCAGAGTATCGAGTTTCGGCTGACGAAGCTCGATGACGCCATCAGATACTCACACGACTACTACCTGGACAACACGATTCATGGTCTGTCTGCCCGCGAGTTCTGGCGCGAGCCACGTGATCCCAACAACTGGATTTGGCCGCGCTTCGATTCGGCAAGTGTTCCCGACTATCCCGATCCTCTGAGCGCCACAAAGGACGCCGCCCGTTGGTGGCAAAAGCACCGACCGCTCATCGTCCAGACCGCATCCCTCGGAGTCAATCCTGGTAGGAAGGATCGGCGCAAAACTCCCGGCGCTGGTGCGCTGCTTGTCCAGGTAAAGAACAACGTGATCACTGGTATTCGCCGCGTTCTATTGGATGAGATGGAAGCACCGGCGGATTGGCGCGCGACCGCGCCAACCGAATCGCTGGTTGCGCTTCAGATGGTATGAGTCCGTTATTTAGGCGCGGAATTAAAGGCGTGGTAGTTGGTCAGGCGTGTGACCTAGGGGACGCTGTTTCTGATCGATATAGTGTTTCTCCTCCATACCGTTTACAACAAAAATCTTTTTTCGGCATTTGAAGTGCATAATCTGGGTTCAATACTATATACCACTATCCTGAATGCAACTTGCGGCCGGGCCAGGATAGCCTATACCGGGAGGGGAGTACGAGACCTGAGTATTAAATAATAGACCACAGGCACTATCACCAACGTAAACATTGTTGAGGCAAAGAGTCCGAATATCAAGGCCCAGGCCAGACCGGAGAATATAGGATCGAGTGTGATGGGCCAGGCCCCTAAGGCAGTGGTTGCGGCAGTGAGGATTATGGGCCTAAAGCGTGTTGCACCGCTCTTAAGGATGGCCTCTCTTAAGGGTAGTCCCTGGTTCAAGGCATGGTTAATAAATTCTATGAGGACAATAGAGTTTCTCACCACGATTCCTCCCAGGGCGATCATGGCGATCATACTTGTGGCGGTAAAAAATACGGGATTTTCAAAGCCCCCAATGGGGTGGTTAGTGACCAGATTAAGGAACCAGAACCCGGGCATTATTCCGATTATTGTAAGCGGAATGGCCATCATAATAACAAGCGGCATGGAAAAAGAGCCTGTCTGGATGATCATAAGGATATAGATCCCGATGAGGGCCGCACCAAAAGCAATGCCCATGTCCCGGAATACCCGCAGGGTAATCTCCCACTCGCCTTCTCCAGCCCACTCGACCCTGGTTCCAGCAGGCAAAGAGTCCTTTTCCAGCCTTGACTGCATATCCAGAATGGCCTCGGCAGGGGCGCGTCCCGCCATCTCACCAAATACATAGGCGACCCTTTCCAGATCCTTGTGATAAATTGTCTGGTCTTCCTGAACATATACAAAGCTGCCTAATTCGCCGAGCTGAATCATATGACCGGTGGCGGTCTTCACCGAGATCTGTGACAGGTCCGCTACGCTTGATCTCCTTGCCCGCGGAAGAATCAATCTGACAAGAAGGGGTTGCCGCTCACCAGCCAGATGCACAGTGGCCGGCGTGCTCCCCGACAGGGCCAATCTCAGTGTGTGGAGCACCTCGTCAGTAGACACCCCGTGCAATGCTGTCTTTTCCTTGTCCAGAATAAAGTCGATCTTATTTCGCGGCGTCTCAACAATGTCATCGATATCGACAACAAAGGGTTCTTCAGACATGGTCTTTTTGATGTGTGCTGATGCCGAAATCAACTCCTGATAAGACTTGTCAGGATTGCCGTAGATCTCCGCAACTATTGTGGAGATGACAGGGGGACCCGGCGGGACTTCCACAATCTTTATATTTGCATTCAAACGTCCGGCAATTTCTTCCAGGTCCTTACGAATCCGGAGGACTATCTCATGGCTCTGCTGCTCGCGCTTCCTCTTGTCAGCAAGATTTACCCTGATGTCAGCGACATTGCTCCCTTTTCTCAAATAGTAATGTCGCACAAGGCCGTTAAAATCTATTGGTGAGGCAGTCCCCACATAGGAGACATAATTGGTGACCTCCGGCAGCTTCTGCAAATATGATTCAAAGGCCTTTACCACAGTATCGGTCGACTCCAGTGTTGTCCCCTCCGGCATATCGATGACGACCTGAAATTCATTCTTGTTGTCAAAAGGGAGCATCTTGAGTGGAACGAAACGAAAGTATGCCAGAGACGCAGACAGGATCATCAGGATCACAACCCCGGTCAGGAGCGCTGCGCTCTTCTTTCCTGACTCAAGAAACGGCGTCACTACAAGGCCATACCCGCGCTTTACCCATCCGGGGACAACGTCCTTCCCCCCTTTTTCTGTGCCTTCTGAACCGGGGCGTTCACCGAACCGCTTAAGCAGGTTGTACGAAAGCCAGGGAACTATGGTCAGGGCGCTCACTGTGGAAAACATCACGGTCAGGGGCACATTGGCTGCCATCGGCGCCATGTAAGGGCCCATCATGCCGGTGATGAAAAACATCGGGGTAAAGGAGACAATAATTGCCAGGGTGGACATAATGACAGGCGGCAGCACTTCATCCACGGCATAGAGCGTGGCCAAAAGGGGCCTCCTCTTACGCATCAGGATATGGCGCTGGATATTGTCCACATTGGTGATCGGGTCGTCCACCACCAGACCGAGCGAGAGTATCAAGGCAAAAAGGGTCACCCGGTTAATCGTGTATCCGAAAAGATAGTTGACAGACAGGGCAAGGGCAAAACTTATAGGCACTGCCAGGGCCACGACAACAGCCTCTCTCCATCCCATGGTGAGGGCGATCAGGGCGACAACGGTAATAATTGCAAAGAATAATGAGGTGAGAAGGTCATCTACCTTCTGATTTGCAGTCTCACCGTAGTTCCTGGTAATTTCCACATGTACACCGGAGGGGATGACACTCTTTTTCAGATCCTCCACCTTCTCCAGGATATCTTTTGCAACAATGACCGCATTTGTCCCTTTCTTCTTGGCCAATGCAAGCGTGACAGCGGGGAAGGCCGTCCCTTCGGGGAAGCCGATTCGAGAGTAATCGGCCGCCTCTTCGGGTCCGTCAATAACGCGTGCGATGTCTCGTACATATACCGGCCGGCCTTCGTGAACAGAGACCATCAATCCCTCAATGTCTTCAGAAGAAGAAATGAACGAGTCACTGCTGACCGATAGCTCCCGGTCCATACGGGAAAAGGCGCCGGCGGTTATTGAAGCGTCAGCACCCTGAAGGGCCTTGTGCACCTCCAGGGGTGACACACCCAGCCCGATCATTCTCTCAGGGTCCAGCTCAACGCGCATTTCCCGCCTTCTGCCGCCAACGATGCAGGTCCGTGAGATATTCTCAACTTCTTCCAGCCTTGTGATTACTTCCTCACCTATGCGGCGCAGTTGATGATCGTCATACGTGTCTGAGTAAAGGGTTATGTTGACAATGGGCACATCATCGATCTCAACAGGTTTGATAACCCAGCCTTGCACAATGGGAGGGGCCAGGTCAACATTCATGCTGATCTTGTTATGGAGCTTTACAAGGGAGTGTTCCCTGTCCTCACCCACATAAAACCTAACCGTAACCACCGCCATATCACGACGGGAAATCGAATAGACATGTTCCACACCGTCTATCTGCCAGAGCAGTTTTTCCAGCGGAGTTGCAACGAGCTTCTCCACCTCCTCGGCACTGGCACCGGGTGATTGCACATAGACGTCGGCCATGGGAACGATTATCTGGGGTTCTTCCTCACGGGGAGTAACCAGGACAGCCGCTATGCCTATTGAGATAGCAAGGATGACAAGGACAATGGCCAGATGGGAGGTCAGAAACTTATTGACAATGGAGGCTATGACCCCGCTGGGACCGGCATTTGCGGCATCATTCATTGTGATTCATTTTCAAGGCGATTCTCTCATTTCCCTTAAGGCCTGAGAGAATTTCCACTCTGCTGTCTATCTCTTTTCCGGTCTTTACAAAGCAATCGCACCAGCGTCCGTCCTTTTCCGCTTTCACCACCTCCATCTGGCCTATATGGTAAACGGCGTTTCGGGGCACCATCACAGCTTGACGTACGTCCAGCGGCACAAGCAGTCTTCCGAACATCCCGGGATAAAGGGAGGCAATTGCCGGAATGGCGACCTTTACAAGAAAGGTCCGGCTGAGCGGATCGGCCGATGGGATAACCTCTTCCACAGTACCTTCAAGCGTCGCATTAACGGCATTTATCGCCACATGGAGTCTTGACCCAGGCAGGACCTTTCCTATCAACCCCTCACGGACATGGGCCTCTAACCTCAGCGCACCAGGGGCGTGCAGTATGAGCAATGATTTTCCGGGCCAGGCCAGATCTCCCGGTTCAGCCAGGCGTTTGGCGACTTCCCCGGCCTCAGGGGCGAGAATGTTGGTATATCCGAGGGTGATACGCCCTTCTTCCACCACCTCTTTTGCCTGCTGCACACCTGCATCAGCCGCAACCACACCCTTCCTGGCCTGCTCTACACCGGCCTTTGCCTGTTTGAGTGACGCCTCGGCCTGTTCCAGATCTTTCTTTGTTGCGGCCTGCTGGTCAAAATATGTCTTTGTCCTGTTATAGTGCGCTTCAGCCTGGGCAAATACTGCCTGGGCTGCGACCAGGGCCTGTTCAGCCTGCTCTTTCTTTGCCCTGGCTGCTTTCAGTCCCTGCCTGGCCTGATCAAATTTTGCCTGGAGCTGCCGGTTGTCCAGGTAGATCAGGGGATCGCCCTTTTCCACCCTATCTCCCGGCCGCACCATAACCTCAAGGATACGTCCGGTTATCTGGGCTGAGATATCAGTTTCTGTCCGCGAGCGTACTGTCCCCACAGCCTCGTACCACTCAGTGATATCTTCTACTGCAGCATAAGCTGTCCTATCCGGAGCAACCTCCGTCGTCTCTGATGTCTTGAGTAATCCAGGTTTAATCAATCCGGTACGGAAAAAGCCGCCCATATAGAGAATAAGCACAATAAGAATGACCACACCGCCGATCAGCGGCAGTATTTTATGAAACCTCCCGGGCTTACTGTCCATTGCCGGCCAACTCCTTTCGGGCGCACAATCCGCAGTATCCAAGGGCCCGGCCAATATCCGCCTGGGCCTTTTTAGAATCATAAAAAGCAGAGGTTTCTCTGACTCTGGCTGTGTTCAGCGCCAGCTCAGTATCCAGATACCTGGTAATTGTGGCTGATCCCCCTT
>JAIWEZ010000077.1:0-8955 GCA_048631945.1 Gammaproteobacteria bacterium
AAAACTATGCAAAAATGTCATTTCGAGGAGCGTAGCGACGAGAAATCTTATTTCAAAACAGAAGCTTGAAGATTTCTCCCTCACTCCCTCACTCCATTACTCCGCGAAGGTTGCGCCTGTTTTCATTTGACAGGGCAGTTGCGGGGTGATACGTAACTCAAGTTTCACATTGCCGCACTGAGGGTCGTTTAGATGGATGCTCAAACGTTTTTTATCCGGTCAGTTACAGTCCAGAATGTCATTATGGGGGTCCTTGCGGCCATCATTGTGGGAGTCCTGATCCGTTCGATCCGCAAACAGAAAATCACACACGTCATCGCTGTGGCTATCTGGGGGGTGATTGCCGTGTGGTTTTTCAACGGTCCTTTCTGGGGGTTTAGTGCCGTCACAGTAAGTCCGGAGGGCCTGAAAGTTCATTACGGATTTCTCTCCGTCTACAGAAACGCCACGTTGCCAGTGGATACACACTGGAAGATTCGTAAGTATCTGGGTGGCATCAGGAGGCTCAAAAACCTCTACTTTTTCCAACTGGCCAATCACCAGAGCCTCAAAGTCCGGGGCCACCAGGACAAGATTGAACTGATGCAGGCCCTTGGAGCAGCCATCGACGATCTGAACGGAAGACCCATGGGCGAGTTCGTGGAACGTCCTGTGAATATGTAGGTTATTAGTTTGAAACGCGTTTTTTTGCAGGAAGTTTTTTCTATGTACTGTTTTCCAACACTGGGAATCAAATTTAGGGATTTAGGAATTAAGGGATTGAAGAATTCCCCAATTCCTGAATTCACAATTCCTGAATTCCGGCTTGTCCGGGTTAGGCAGGCATGAAAATACACGAATACCAGGCTAAAGAGATATTTTCACAGTTCAAGATTCCTGTTCCCAGGGGCTCAGTGGCCCATGATCCGGAAGAAGCAAGGCGGATCGCTGAGGAGATCGGCGGGGCCCGGTGGGTCGTCAAGGCCCAGATACATGCCGGCGGTCGCGGCAAGGGCGGTGGAGTCCGTATAGGAGAAACACCGGATGCTGTGGCCGAGATAGCCCGAGAGATAATAGGGATGACCCTGGTGACACCTCAGACCGGCCCACAGGGAAAGCTGGTGAGGAAAGTCCTGGTGGAAGAGGCACTTGCGGTCAAACAGGAATTTTACGTGGGGGCAGCCGTTGATCGCGCAAAGCAATGCCCGGTCTTGATCGCCAGTTCTGAAGGCGGCATGGGAATCGAGGAGCTGGCCGCAAGCCGTCCTGAAGGGATTGTTAGGGAGTGGATAGATGTTGGCATTGGCCTTCCGGCCTTTCAGACACGAAATCTCCTGTTTGGTATGGGTATAGACGCAGGTCTTATACGGGCGGGCGCAGGGATTTTTAGTCAGCTTTACAAGCTTTTTGATTCGCACGATTGCTCGCTTGTTGAGATCAACCCACTGGTCGTGACAGAAGACAATCGCCTCCTTGCCCTTGATGCCAAGATAGAGTTTGATGACAATGCCCGGTATCGCCACAAGGACCTGTTGGAACTGGAAGACACTGACGAGCAGGATCCATTGGAGCTTGAGGCCTCACGGCACCGCGTGAATTACATCCGCATGGAGGGCGACATTGGCATCATGGTCAATGGTGCAGGGCTGGCCATGGCCACCATGGACTTGATCAAGCAGTCCGGCGCCAGTCCGGCGAATTTTCTGGATGTGGGTGGCGGGGCCACCACTGAGATGGTTACCAAGGGCTTTGAGATCATCCTTGGGGACAAGAACGTTCGGGGAATCTTGATCAACATATTTGGCGGCATCCTCAGGTGTGACGTACTGGCCAAAGGGGTAGTGGAGGCGGCCAAAAAGGTGGCTATCAAGGTGCCGGTGGTGGTCCGTCTGGACGGCACCAATGTGGAGGAAGGTCGCAATATCCTGGCCCAATCCGACCTAGATTTCATTGTAGCCGACAGCATGGCCGATGCAGCAGAAAAAGTGAAGGAGCTTGCGTAACGGAGGTGTAAGACAAAGAAGAAGTTGGAGGATCTGGAGCTGGGCTCCTTCAGGCGGTAGGCATATGCCGACCAAGGTTGGAGGGCCGGCCCATTGGGCCTTGAGGTTGGAGGTCTTCTGATTTTGCCTCAAACCTCAAGCGAAGCGGTCCTAAACCCTTAAGCGAAGCGAGCCTCCACTGGAGTTGTTCATATGAGCATACTAATTAATAAAGAAACGCGCCTGCTGGTCCAGGGAATAACCGGCAGGGAGGGTAGCTTTCACACCCGGCAGTGTGTGGCTTACGGCAGCAACATTGTGGCAGGGGTAACCCCTGGCAAGGGGGGGCAAGACCTGGACGGGATACCGGTCTTCAACACCATTCACGAGGCGGTTGAGAGTACCGGTGCCAACGCCAGTCTTATTTTCGTGCCGTCTCCTTTTGCGGCGGACGCGATCATGGAGTCTGCCGCAGCAGGGCTTCCATTGACCGTTTGCATTACCGAGGGAATCCCCATCCGTGATATGTTGAAGGTCGTCCCCTTTTTGAAGCGCCGCAACTGCCGTCTCATTGGTCCAAACTGCCCTGGAGTAACTTCGCCGGGTCGTTGCAAGGCGGGGATCATGCCCGGGCAGATCCACAAAGAAGGCCCGATTGGCGTGGTATCAAGGAGCGGCACGCTTACATATGAAGTCGTGCACCAGCTTACCCAGAGCGGCCTAGGGCAGAGCACCTGTATCGGGATCGGGGGCGATCCGATCATCGGTTCGTCTTTCGTGGACATCTTGAAGCTTTTTGATAAGGACCCGGAAACCGAAGGTGTGGTGCTCATAGGAGAGATCGGGGGCACCGACGAGGAGGTGGCTGCCGAGTACATCAAGGATCATTTCAGCAAGCCCGTACTCGGGTTTGTTGCCGGTCTTACCGCCCCTCCTGGAAAACGCATGGGACACGCAGGGGCCATCATATCAGGAAGTGGGGGAACAGCCGGAGAAAAGATAGACGCCATGCGAAAATGCGGAATTCACGTGGTGGAACACCTAGGAGAGCTGGGCAGGGAAGCCCGAGAGTTGTTTGGCTGATAAGATCGCGAAGCGATTTTATTATTGAAATGAAGGGAGAGAGAATATGAGCCCGATGACAAAGACGGTTGAAGGAAATGAAGCAGCAGCCCATGTGGCCTATGCCATGAGTGACGTGGCAGCAATCTATCCGATTACGCCTTCGAGCAGCATGGGGGAGTACTGTGATGAATGGGCCGCCCATGGACGCAAGAACATTTTCGGCCAGGTCCTTAGAGTGATGGAGATGCAGTCCGAGGCCGGTGCGGCAGGCGCTGTTCACGGGGCCCTTTCCGCGGGCACCTTGTCCACAACCTTTACTGCATCCCAGGGCTTGCTGCTTATGATTCCGAACATGTACAAGATATCCGGCGAGATCATGCCGGCTGTCTTTCATGTCTCAGCCCGAGCGGTTGCCGCTCATGCCCTTTCCATTTTCGGAGACCATTCTGATATCAATGCCGTCAAACAGGCGGGCTTCTCCCTGCTTGCTTCGGCATCTGTTCAAGAAAACATGGATCTCGCCCTAGTGGCCCATCTTGCCAGTATCCGGGCAAGCCTTCCATTTCTTCACTTCTTTGACGGATTCAGGACATCTAATGAGATTCAGAAGATAGAGTTTATTGATTATGATGATATGGCTAGCCTTGTAGACTGGGAGGCAATTGACGACTTCAGAAGCCATTGCATGAACCCGGAATATCCTCAGTTAAGGGGCACGGCCCAGAATCCGGACATATTCTTCCAGAGCCGGGAGGGTTCGAATCCTTTTTACGAAAGGATTCCCTATATCGTCCATGAGGAAATGCAAAAGGTGAGTGCCCTGACCGGTCGTTCATATAACCTTTTCGATTACGTTGGTGACCCTGAAGCGGACAGGATCATCATCTCTATGGCATCGAGTTGTGATGTGATCGAAGAGACAGTCAATTACTTGAACGGACTGGGCGAGAGGGTCGGGCTCATCAAAGTGCGGCTTTACCTCCCATTTTCAAAAGAACACTTCTTGAGAGCACTTCCTGTTACAGGCAAAAGAATGGCGGTCATGGACAGGACCAAGTCGCCAGGGGCCGTGGGTGAGCCCCTATATCAGGATATATGCACGGTTTTTCAGGAAAAAGCAGAGACCCCGGTCATTGTTGGGGGAAGATACGGCCTGGGAAGCAAGGAATTTACCCCTACGATGGTCAAGGCCGTGTTTGATAATCTCCGTGCATCAACTCCCAAGAACCACTTTACGGTCGGTATTGTGGACGATGTTTCATATACCTCCCTGGAACCTGGTGATGAAATCCATCCAACGGCTGAAGGCACGGTCCGATGCAAATTCTGGGGACTCGGAGCAGATGGCACAGTTGGGGCCAACAAGAACGCCATCAAGATCATTGGTGAAAATACCGACATGTATGCACAGGCATATTTTTCCTATGATGCCAAGAAGTCAGGAGGTATCACCATATCTCATCTGAGGTTCTCGCCTCAAAGGATCCAATCCCCTTATCTGTTGACCCAGTCAGACTTTATTGCGTGTCATAACCCTGCGTTCCTGACCCAGTACGATATCCTGGAAGGGATCAGGGAAGGAGGCTCCTTTTTGCTCAACTCTTCGTGGAGCATAAAGGATATGGGGACCATGATTCCCGATCATATGAAAAGAACCATCGTCCAGAAAAAATTAGACCTCTACAATATTGATGCCGTCAAAATCGCCTCTGAAGTGGGCCTTGGCGGACGTATAAACATGGTCATGCAGGCGGCGTTCTTTCAGATCGCCAAGGTGATTCCTTCTCAAGAGGCACTCAAATATATCAAAGAGGCGATCAAAAAGACGTACGGAAAAAAGGGTGAGAAGATTGTACAGATGAACATTAATGCTGTGGACAAGGCATTGGGCGCCTTGAAAAAGATCAAGGTCCCAAAATCGTGGGCCACAGCCGGCCACGAGGCCTATCTTAAAGCTGATGAGCCTGACTTTGTGAAAGAGGTAATGAGACCCATGCTGGCTCAACAGGGGGACAAGCTCCCTGTGAGCGCCTTCAGCCCGGACGGTATATTCCCCACAGCGACGACCAGGTACGAAAAAAGAGGGATTGCCCTCAACGTGCCCGAATGGATTCCGAAAAACTGCATCCAGTGTAATCAATGTGCCTTTGTTTGTCCCCATGCCGTTATTCGTCCGGTCCTTGCACAGGAAGATGACCTAATTGATGCCCCGAAAGGTTTTGTAACCTATAAGGCCATGGGCAAGGAATTGAAGGGATTGAGGTTCCGGATTCAGATCAGCCCCCTTGATTGCACGGGTTGCGGCAACTGTGCCGACATCTGTCCGGCCAAGAAGAAGGCCTTGGTTATGCGGCCGCTGAACACACAAACAGAAGTACAGGTACCTAATCATAAATTCTCTACTGAACTCCCTGTCATGGATGACGTAATGCCTATCACCTCGGTTAAGGGGAGCCAGTTCCGGCAGCCTCTCTTTGAGTTCTCCGGAGCCTGTCCCGGCTGTGGTGAAACCCCCTATGTAAAGGTCATCACCCAGCTGTTTGGTGATCGCATGATGATCGCCAATGCCACGGGTTGTTCCTCCATCTACGGAGGCTCTGCACCGAGTTGTCCTTATACGGTCAATGAAGATGGGCATGGTCCTGCCTGGGCCAACTCTCTCTTCGAGGACAATGCAGAGTATGGTTTTGGAATGGAGCTGGGTGTGACTCATAGGCGAGACAAACTGGCTGACCTTATTCGTGAGGCCCTGAATGCTAAGGTTTCAAAAGGGCTGAAAGAGGCATTAAAGGGATGGCTGGAGAACATGTATGACGCAGATAAATCCAGGGAGTATGGCCACAAGATAGAAGAGCTCGTCGAAGTTGAAATGATCGATAACGAGGATGCCCATGCCTTGCTTCATGAAATCCTTGATCGAAGTGATTACCTTGTCAAGAAATCGATCTGGGTCTTTGGTGGTGATGGCTGGGCCTATGACATTGGTTATGGCGGGTTGGATCATGTAATTGCCCAGGGCCATGACATCAACATTCTGGTCATGGATACAGAGGTCTATTCCAACACTGGTGGACAGTCTTCAAAGGCAACCCCCACAGGGGCTGTGGCAAAATTTGCAGCAGGGGGCAAACCAACCTGTAAGAAAGACCTGGGCAGGATGGCCATGACTTACGGCTACGTGTATGTGGCATCTGTTGCCATGGGTGCCAGTAAGAATCAGTTTATGAAGGCATTGGTTGAGGCCGAAACCTACAAGGGACCATCTCTGATCATCGCCTATTCGCCCTGTATCAACCATGGCATCAATATGGGCAGGAGCCAGCACGAGGAGAAGCGGGCTGTGGACGCGGGTTACTGGACCCTGTATCGATATGACCCAAGACGAAAAGATGCAGGGGAGAATCCCTTTATCCTTGATTCCAAAGAACCAAAAGGCGATTTTCAGGAATTCCTGATGGGCGAGGTGCGTTACTCCAGCCTGACAAGAACCTTTCCGGAAAACGCGAAAAAGCTTTTTCAAAAGGCCGAGGCGGACATGAGAGAAAGGTATGAGACCTATAGACAGATGGCAGGTCAGGAGGAGGACTGAAAGCTCAAAGCTGAAAGGTTAAGGATCAAGGCCTTAAAAACCTGACCCGAATAGACAGGCCGCTTGGTCGGGTGACCCGAGCGGCCTTTTTTTATCAAAATGCATAGCGCAGAGAGTAGTATAGCGCATAGCATTTCAGGCCAAGCTATGCTATTATTAACTGATAATCGTTCACGGAGTGTTGGAGTATTGTTCCTCCAAACCCATCACTCCAGTACTCCATTGCTCCAATACTCCGATTGGCTTCCGGCTCATAGAGCCTACAGCTCGCAGAGGGAGAAGCCCCAAAGTTCGCTATGAAATACACCGTTACTTTTGAGCCGGACAATATTGAAATCCGTGTTGACAAGGGTACCAACCTCCTGGAGGCAGCCCTTGCGGCGGGCGTTCACATCAATGCTACATGCGGGGGGCAGGGTGTTTGTGGCAAGTGCCGCGTGATGATTGAGGCAGGGGAGGTTGATAGCGAAAAGACCGAGAAAATAAGTCAGGATAAATACGACGCGGGATGGCGTCAGGCGTGTAGGACCTCTGTGATGTCAGACTGTACCGTGCGGATCCCGGTTGAATCTAGAGGATTGAAGCTGGTCATTGCCCAGCAACTCGATATGGGCAAGGCGGAGCGTAAGGTTTCTGCCCTTGACACAAAACCTCTGGCCGAGGGATGGAAGCTGGACCCCATGGCCATCAAGGTGCCCCTTCGACTCACTGCGCCTACACTACAAGACAACATAAGCGACCTGACTCGGTTTTCCCAGGGCCTGAGACAACAGCATGAAATCGAAGATATTTCTGCAGATGTACGATGCATAAAGGCCATGCCGAAGATTTTGAGGACCAATGACTGGTTTGTTACAGCCACCCTGACGACAGACCCGGTGCGAGATGCGTTTTTGCCCGGGATAGAGAAAAATCGTCCATGGAAACTCGTGCGCATAGAAGGTGGTAATACATCTGACCAGAACTTGGCGCTGGCCTTGGATATTGGGACAACCACTGTAAGCGGCCAGCTTGTGGACCTCCGAACAGGGATGGGGCTGGCGGAGAAGGCTGAATACAACCGGCAGATTCAGTACGGTGCTGATGTCATTACCCGTATTGTATTTGCACTGAAGCCTGAAGGGCCGAAGAAGTTGCAGTCTGTTGTAGTATCTTCCATCAATGAGGTCATTGATGAGCTTTTGGAAGAGACTGGGAAGTCAAAGAAGAATATCTCGTGTATTGCTGTCGCCGGCAATACTACCATGACCCACCTTTTCCTTGGCATGGAAACCCGTTACATCAGAGAGGCACCCTATGTGCCGGCTGCTGCCTCCATGCTTCTGGACGTGGCAGCAGATGTCGGCATTGACCTGCCTGACTGTGTGCAGCTTTATACTTTTCCTTCTGTGGCTAGTTATGTTGGAGGAGACATAGTCTCTGGAATCCTGGGCTCCGGCGTGTTCCAGAAAGAGGAACTGACACTCTATATAGACATTGGGACCAACGGGGAGATCGTTTTGGGAAATCGCGATTGGCTGGCTTGCGCTGCCTGTTCCATGGGCCCCGCCTTTGAGGGTGGGGGAATCAAACACGGCATGCGGGCTGATCTCGGGGCCATTGAAGGATTTCACATCAACCCTGTGACACTGGAACCTATGGTCGTGACAGTGGGAAGGACAAGACCCCGAGGTGTATGTGGATCGGGCCTGATCAGTGTCTTGTCGGAGTTGCTATCGGCCTGTGTGATCGACCGCAACGGCAAATTTATTCGCACCTTGCCCTCTGACCGCGTACGGAAGGGACGATTCGGCTATGAATATGTATTGGCCTGGTCCGAAGACTCGGACACCGGCCATGATATCGTTATCAGCGAGGTGGATATTGAAAACCTAATCCGTGCCAAAGGAGCGCTTTTTGCCGGATGTCTCACACTTCTAGAGAGCCTGGACCTTTCATTCGATGATCTGGACCGGGTAATTATTGCGGGCGCTTTTGGCCGATACATCAACCTTGAAAAGGGGAAGTTGATCGGCCTTTTTCCGGACATTCCTGTTGAGAGGTTTCATTTCCTGGGAAACGGATCACTGCTGGGGGCTCGATTGGTGTGCCTTTCCAGCGGAATGCTCAGTGAGGCGGAAAGGATTGCTAAAATGATGACCAATATTGAGCTGAGCGATAACCATTCCTTCATGGACAAGTATATGGGAGCCCTCTTTCTACCACACACAGAAGCCCACCTTTTCCCTACTGTGTGTGAATACCTTGACACGAAGTGTCAGATGATCCAGAGCGAGAGGAACGCGTAATGAGTATGACCATTGCCATGGCCGGCAAGGGCGGAACCGGCAAGACCACGAT
>JAIWEZ010000078.1:0-8890 GCA_048631945.1 Gammaproteobacteria bacterium
TGACCCGGTCTGCTGTTTCCATGAAGTCATTGGTCATTGGTTCCTCGTCATTCGTTGTTCAATGTCATTAATTTATGGGATATGATCATTGAAAGTCCCCCTTTAAAAAAGGGGGTTTTAGGGGGATTTCGAGAAGTTGGATCAAATCCCCCCCGACCCCCCTTTGGCAAAGGGGGGAGATTGGACCCTTAAGTTAATGACATTGATTGTGAACTCGTATTTCAATAGGGCTATCCTCCGGAAACATGCATGAGCAGGTCCAGATCGGTTGTATTCTTTCTGTCATATTTCCTCTATTTTTTCACCTTCTGGATGGTGCTTGCCTATTTACCCCTTGTCTTTAAAGCCTATGATTTTAGTGACCGGCAGATAGGTTTTGCCATCGGTCTCAATTCGCTTTCGAGCATCCTCCTTGTGCTTCCACTTGGTGTGTTCTCAGATTACTTTTCCCCGAAAAGGACCTTGACCTTAGGTGCGATTTGCTTCAGTGGGTTTTTCTTGCTCCTTGTTGTCGTGAAAGATTTCTACAGTGTGTGCGCTGCGGTTATCCTTGGGGGGGTTGGTGCCGCGGCCATCAGGGTGATCTTGATGTCCCTTTACCTTAAGCTCATCGATATCAAGGGACGAGGGAAAAAAGTGGCATTTCTCCACCTTGGTGGTTATCTCGGTTTTGGCTCCGGTCCGCTTTTTGGTGGTTATGTCTATGAGATGTTTGGTGCAACGCTTATGATAAAGTTGGCCTTTGTGTTTTCAGTGATGATCATCTTGTCAACACTGTTTCTCAAAGACGCGCCACCCGTGGTCTTTAGCTTTAAGGACTACAAAAGAGACATCAAGGAGCCGGATGTCCTGTTCTTGATGGCCCTGGTTTTTGTTCTCGGCACGCACTTTGGCGTGGAGCAGTCCAGCATGAGTCTCCTGATGAAAGAGACCATCGGTTTGGACAAAAAGGAGATAGGTTTTGTATTCTTTGTCCTGGGAGCCTGGATGGCCATTCTGGTCCCGTTTGCCGGGATTCTTATGGACAAAGGACAGAGGGTATTCTTCTTGCTCATTGTTGGGCTTCTGATCTCAAGCTGTTTTCAGTTTATGACGCCCTTTGCCGGCACCCTATACGGGCTACTGGCCATAAGAATGATTCATACAATGGGTGATACGCTGGCGATCCTAGAATCCGATGTGCTTACGGCTCATTTTTTCCCGGCTGCAAGGCTTGGGGGCAATTCAGGTCTTATCTTTTGCGTCAGGTCGTCGGCCATATTTGTTTTTGCCGCTTTTTCCGGCTGGCTTAACCATGCCTGGGGGTATAAAATGCCTTTTTTTATAAACGGAACCATGGTATTCGGATTCTCCCTAGTCGCCCTCTTATATATTGGCAGGGCTTTTCGTGAATCGGACATGAAGTGAAGGTTGTGCTAAATTGAATGACGAATAACAAATAACGTACGCGTTTACAGGTTCAGAGTTCACCGTTCAGGGTTACAACCTCTGAACCTCTGAACCCGTGAACGGTTACCGAATAACGATAAAGGAAAAGATCATGACACAGAGGCAGTTGTTGGTGTTGGCTACACGAAATGCGGGAAAGACCCGGGAGATACGGGAGTTTTTGAGAGACTTTCCAGTGGAAATAAAGAATTTGGACGATTTAGGCCCGATCCCTCCCGTTGAAGAAGATGGTACTACCTTTGATGAGAATGCCTATAAAAAGGCCTCTTTTACAGCAAAGGTGCTGGGGTTGCCGGCTCTGGCCGATGATTCCGGCCTTGAGGTGGAGGCCTTGGGGGGCGCTCCTGGGGTCCACTCGGCCCGCTATGCAGGGCAAAGTGCCACTGACGCAGAAAACAACGCCAAGCTACTGCATAAGATGGATGGCGAGACCAACAGAGTCGCAGCTTTTACCTGTGTGATTTCCATCGCGGTCCCCTCTGGGCCGGCCCTTACGTATGAGGCTCGGTGTGAAGGGCTCATCGCTGAGGCCCCTGGCGGGAACAAAGGATTTGGCTATGATCCCGTGTTCTACTATCCCCCGCTCAACAAGACCTTTGCCCAGCTTTCTGCGGAAGAAAAGAATCGTGTCAGTCACCGCGGAAAGGCCTTGGCAGAATTGAAGGAGGAGTTCGAAAAGGTCCTGATCTGGATTCGGCAAAGGCTATAAGACCCACACATGACTTTTTTGTTGACACATTCTCAAAACTATTTATTATTCAAAATTCTTCGTTAAACAGTAACAGGACAACAAGCCAGGGTATTATTTGGAGGTTATATTATGGAACGAAAACGAGTCGTGATCACCGGGGTGGGTGCGGTTACCCCTATTGGAAGTGGAAAAGACAAATTCTGGAATGCCCTCATGGAAGGCAAATCGGGCGTCGATCTTGTGACAAGATTTGACACCTCTGATTTCAAGACCAAGATAGGTGCTGAGATAAGGGACTTTGACCCCCAGGATTACGGGATTAAACCCAAAGATGCCAAGAGAATGGACCTGTTTACCCAGTACGGGGTCGCTGGGGCGACTCTTGCCATCGAGGATGCCGGTCTTGAATTGGGCGAATACAATGATCGGGTAGGAACCATAATAGGCACAGGGATCGGCGGCTTGATGACGCTTGAAGAAGAGAAGCAGAAATTGGTCGAAAATAAAAATCCGTCAAGGGTCAGTCCGTTTCTTATTCCCATGATGATGCCAAACGCCATCAATGCTAATGTGAGCATCAAGTTCAAGCTGACCGGGACCAGTCCCTGTCCTGCGAATGCCTGTGCCACAGGTTCATATGCCTTGATATATGCCTGCAAAGATATTGCACTAGACGACGCTGATGTCATCATAGCCGGGGGTAGCGAGGCGATTCTTACTGAAATTGCGGCAAGTTCGTTCGCCAACATGAAGGCATTGTCCCGGAGGAATGAAGATCCCAAAGGGGCGTGCCGGCCGTTCGACAAAGACAGAAATGGCTTTGTTATTGGTGAAGGGTCAGGTGTGGTGGTTCTTGAAAGCCTCGAACATGCCCTAAAGAGGAATGCAAAGATCTATGCGGAGATCGTAGGGTATGCAACCAACACGGATGCCTATCATATTACGGCTCCGGATCCGGGATCCAGGATGGTGAAGAAGGCCATACGCGATTCACTAGATATGGCGGGCCTGGAGCCGAAAGCCGTTGACTATATTAATGCTCATGGCACTTCAACCAAGCTCAACGACAAGAGTGAGGCCCTGGCGATTGGTGAGATATTTGGTGATTATAAGGTGCCGGTCAGCTCTACCAAGTCAATGGTCGGACACCTTATCGGGGCTGCCGGAAGTCTTGAAGCCATTGCTTGCGTCCTGGCTATAGAAAATCAGATGATCCCGCCTACCATAAACTATGAAACACCGGATCCCGACTTCGATTTGAACATCATTACAGAACCGACCCCGGCGAACCTGAATGTAGTGATGAACAATTCTTTTGGCTTTGGCGGCCACAACGCCGTGATGGTATTGAAAAAATATACGGGGTGAGTCTTCACCCTTGACCCTTGAGCTTTCAGCTTTGAGCTTTCAGGAGAGATTCTATCATTTCTCTTGTTGCCGACCGCACCAGCAACTTTTTTGACCTGCTGGCCTGGCCGCGGATAATTTCCACGTCCGATTTTCGTACCTTCAAAGTCTTGGCCAAAAACTCCACACACATCTTATTGGCGGCCCCTTCAACAGGAGGGGCTGTTAATCTTATCTTCAAAGCATCGCCCTGAAGACCTATGATTTCATTTTTCGATCCCCTGGGTTGAACAATGATCTTGAAAACGACCCCGTCAGCGGTTTCCTGAATCCACATACGAAAATCAATTGGGGATTGAGGAATTTGGGAATTGAAGGTATATCTACCCTATTCTAATCCCTGAATTCCTCAATTCCTGAATTCCTCAATTCCCTTTTTTAATCTGGTTTATGATCCGGGTTGAGGAAACAGCCTCAGTAATTGGAATCACGGCAACGCGCCCGCCAAATCTTTCCACAATCTCCCGGCCCAATACGGTCTCAGTGGTATAATTACTCCCTTTGGTCAAAATATCGGGTCGCACGGCCTCAATGACTTGCTCAAGCTCTTTTGTGGAAAAAAGCGTAACGTAATCCACAGAATCTAGAGCGCTGATGATTCGAAGCCGCTCCTGCGAACCAATAATCGGCCGCTCCTCTCCTTTAAGGGCCTTAACAGACTCGTCATCGTCAATTGCAACTATGAGCACATCGCCCATATTCTTAGAAGCTGAGAGGAGTTTGATATGTCCCACGTGGAGAAGATCAAAACATCCGTTCGTCATCACAATGGTCTTGCCTTCTGCTCGGAGGCGTTCTGCTATGGGAATCAGGTCTGACAGCGTCTTTTGTTTACCCGCCAATTCGCCTATTGCTGGTTCAAGAGCCTTCTTAAGCTCTTCCCGTGAAACCGTAGCTGTGCCCACTTTTCCAACCACTATTCCTGCTGCAACATTGGCAAGGGTAGCGGCCTGTCGAAAATCCGCCCCCGGTAGTCCCGAGGCAAGCCCCAAACCGAGTACGGCTAAAACCGTGTCGCCGGCTCCGGAGACATCAAAGACCTGTCTGGCTTCGGTTGCTATCCGGTAAGGCTCTTTGCCTTCCTCGAAGAGAACCATACCCTCCTTGCCGCAAGTCATGAGCACATTTTGGACTGGAATATCTTGAAGCAATTTCCGGCCTGCTTCTATAAGGGACACATCGTCAACAATTTCAATCCCGGCTGCCAGAGATGCCTCCCTTTTGTTGGGGGTGATGGCCGTGGCCCCCGCGTATTTTTTAAAGTTGAGTCCCTTGGGGTCGACGACAACAGTTTTATTGTTCTGCTTGGCCGTATCAATGACCTGTTGCAATAGTGTTTCCGTAAAAAGCCCCTTACCATAGTCTGAGAGCAGCACGACGTTGAAGCTGTGGATACGCTCCTTGACAAATTGAACCAACATGGCCACGTGGTCCTGTGATATTTCCTGTTTTGTTTCACGGTCTATGCGGAGTACATGCTGGTGACCAGCAAGAACACGGGCTTTTTTGGTAGTAGACCTGGTTGGATCCTGAAAAAGACCCGACGTGTCGACACCCAGGTCCTTAAATAGCTTAAACAGAAGTTCTCCGTCAGCGGATTCACCAGCACCAATAACGCTTGCCACCGACACTGTTGCGCCAAGGGTTACAAGGTTGTTAACCACGTTGCCTGCACCACCAAGGGTGCTATAGTCCCGGACAACCGAAACCACCTGGACCGGAGCCTCTGGGGATATGCGCTCTGCCTTACCCCACAGGTACTCGTCAATCATCAGATCCCCGATGACAAGGATGCGGCAGTTGTCGAAACTTGAGAGATCGATTTTCATAAGCCTTTTCGGTACTCCATTATTTTCAACACTTTACTATGGAATGGTCATTCAGGCAAGACCCATTTCTATGAAGCTTCGCCTTTGCCATCCCACGCATTCCAGGGAGCAAGCGCCGAGAGCAACTTGTTCGTGGTGGTGAATTCTTCCCTCTTTGTGTGTGTCCGCGCCTGCCCTGCTCGCCCCGTTAAACCGGAAATTGTTTAACTGGGGTGTGTCCGCCGTAAAAAAGATCTACTGTTTGGTTTTGAGGTCAAAGAAAGGCGTCCAACGTACGGCAAACGGGAAAGAGGGTAGGGCTGGCACAACGTACCCTTTTCCCTATATTTGCAAATAGAACTTGATTTGAATATATAACATGCTATGCTTTGCCATATTTCCATGGATGAAAAGAAGATGGCATCCGTGGCTGGCTATATGCTTTCAAATATCAAGAAGTTTGAAAATATAAATTCATTTTCAAAGGCGTATGTTCATAGATGAAAACTGAGGAGCTGTCCACAAGAGCAGGAAGATACATGACGCAGCCAGCCGCCTACAAGGCGTTTATCCCCTCACCATTGCCCCCCGACCCTCCTATTACCTGGAACGAGGAATTACGCAATCTTCTTTCAACGGCAGATATTGCTTTGGGGCGGCTTGATGGTATCGCAACTATCCTTCCCAACCCCGATCTCTTTGTGGCCATTTATGTTCGAAAGGAAGCCGTTCTGAGCTCTCAGATTGAAGGAACCCGGGCTAGTCTGATTGACATCTTGGATTATGAAACCACAGGGGAAATGGTCAAGGATGTGGATGAAATAGTTAATTACGTCCGGGCGATGAACTACGGTCTGGAGCGATTAAGAAGTCTGCCCCTTTCCCTTCGTCTTATCAGAGAGATCCACGAGGAATTATTAGAAGGGGTCCGGGGTGAGCACAGGACACCTGGCGAATTTCGCACAACCCAGAATTGGGTTGGGCCACCCGGTTCTACCATCAATAATGCCGAGTTTGTTCCGCCGCCGCCCCATGAGATGAAGACTGCTTTGGGTGAGCTGGAAAAGTTCGTTCACGAGCAGGACAATATGCCTGTTCTCATCAAAAATGCACTCATTCATGCCCAATTTGAAACAATACATCCCTTTCTGGACGGAAATGGACGAATAGGACGCCTCTTAATTACCCTTATTTTAGTACATAATCACATCCTGGAAAGGCCCTTACTTTACCTGTCTTACTATTTTAAGCGAAATCGCGGGGAGTATTATGAACGATTGAACAATATAAGAAACAAAGGCGATTGGGAGGGGTGGCTAAGGTTCTTCCTTAAGGGGGTATGCGAAGTATCCGAACAGGCTGGAGAGACAGCCAGAGAGATTATTCGTTTGCAGGAGCGAGACAGAAGCCGGTTGGCCAACAATCCCAACGGATTAAAACTGATGGATCACCTCTTCATAAATCCGTTGGTTACCATCAAAGAGATTCGAAGGGTGACAGGGGTCTCTGATGCCACTGCTGGTCGTTTGGTGAAAAAGTTGATTGAACTGGGTGTACTTAGTGAAATTACAGGCTATGCTCGCAACCGAAAATTTCTATACAAAGACTATTTCAACATTTTGCGAGAAGGAGTAGATGACGGTTAGAAATCCCTGGAACATGAGTCAAACGGAGATGCGACCCCTTTTTTCAAACTGTGGCTAAAGAAAGATTGGTTTTGATATCAAGGAACGCCGTGCTACTTATAGCAAACGAATATAAAAGGGTAGAGTCGGCCGTGAAAAAACACCAGGCACGTTCAACACGAACGTTATAGGTGTCCCCTCTTGGCAGGCAGAAAGTTCCGATCAAGATCGCAGATTTACGGGCAGCGTTGCTCTCCGGTGGTTCACCGGTGACGCCTGCAGAGATGAAACAAAGGTTTGAAGATTACCTGGATCAACTCACCAAGGGCAAGGAGCCAGGGAAAGTACGGATCGTATTGGAATAGGAACCGCGAATGAACACGGATAGACACGAATTAAAAAGGAATGATAGCGCTTTATTCGAGCGAGTTGCCACCATTTTGGAACAGGCACGTAGCAATGTTGTGCGGTCGGTCAACAGCAACACGGTTGTGGCCTATTGGCTGATTGGCCGGGAAATCGTACAGGAACTACAAAAAGGCGAGGAACGAGCGGAATACGGCAAACGGGTAATTGAGAATTTGTCAAACCGGCTTACAGAACGCTACGGAAAAGGCTTTTCTGTTCCTAATCTTAGGAATTTCAGGAAATTCTACGTGATGTTCCAGGATCGCAAGCCTGAAATTCGCTACCCATTGGGTAGCGAATTGACATCAGAACGAGAACGCTACCCAACGGGTAGCGAATTGAGTGTTCCCGGAAAAGGGGAAACAAAAGATGGGCTATCCCTCATAGGCTTTCATCCTAACCTCAGCTGGTCCCATTACCGTGCACTGATGCGTGTTGATAAGAAGGAAGCGCGGGAATTCTATGAAACAGAAACTGCTGAATGCGGCTGGAACAAGCGGCAATTGGAAAGGCAGATTCATTCGCTCTTCTACGAGCGCCTGCTTATGAGCAAAGACAAGCAAGGGATGTTGCTTGAAGCCAAGGCTGAGGAAAATGACAGTCTTAAGCCTGTGGATGTACTGAAAGATCCGTATGTGCTGGAATTCCTGGATTTGCCGGATACGGCAAAGATGCATGAATCTGATCTGGAGCAGGCAATCATCGACAACCTACAGCATTTCCTGCTTGAACTCGGCAAGGGCTTTTCCTTTGTGGCCAGGCAAAAGCGGATGCAATTCGGGGATGAGGATTTCTATGTGGACCTGGTTTTCTACAATTTCATCCTAAAATGCTTTGTCCTGATAGACCTTAAAATCGGCAAACTGACCTATCAGGATATCGGCCAGATGGACGGCTACGTGCGCATGTACGAAGAGCACGGCAAGGTGGAAGGCGACAATCCGACCATCGGGCTGATTCTTTGCTCCGAGAAGAACGCGGCCATCGCCCGCTATTCCGTGCTGAACGACAGCAAACAGCTCTTTGCATCCAAGTACATGCTCTATCTGCCTACCGAGGAAGAGCTGGAGCACGAGCTGGAGCGGGAACGAAGGTTGATTGAAGAGAGACAGCAAGCAGGAGACGAACGTGACCAAGATAGTGACTAAGGTTTTTGCTATTTTGGTTATGGAAGCGGCAGAGTTCAGGCGAAAGAGAAGAAGAATGGCAAAACGTAAACAGACTTCAAGACCTTCTGAAAAGCTCTTTGCCGATGATCAAAGAGATCTATTTGAAAAGTCCTATGAAGAGCAGCTTAAAGAAAATAAGAACAGGCCTGTGGAATGTCTCGGCATGACCTTTGAGAATGACGAGAAGCGCCGGGAGTATTTTCTGGAGAAGCTAGGCGAGAAGCTCAAGGCCCCGGAGTACCGGGCAAGACGAGGTTGCTGGACTACTGCCGTAAAGAACGGACCATACGGGAGATCATGGCTTTTGCAGGGCTGAAGCACCGGGAAACCTTT
>JAIWEZ010000079.1:0-8771 GCA_048631945.1 Gammaproteobacteria bacterium
TCCTGTCCATTGTAAATCAGTCAGATGTTAGAGGCGGCAAACGGTTTGTGCGCCACGTGGCTCGTGAGTCGTTAGTAAGGACCTTTGCCGGGGGAAAGAGGGTTTTGTTGGCTGTCCACGATTGTGTTGATTCGGGAGAGGCAATAAGATATAAAGTGTGATCTTATGAATTTGTTATGGTTGCCCCCTATGATTTGTGGGACTTGACGGATGAGCGGACAGGATAGAGTTCATGTATCAAACCAGGGCACCGTGGTTTCAGTGCGGGGCAGCGTCGTCGATGCTCATTTTCCCCACAGACTTCCTCTCATTCACAGCCTATTGAAAGCTGGCGAAGATCTTAAGATAGCCATCGAGGTGCAAATCCATGTTAATTCCGAAATGGTTCGCGGGGTCGCGCTAACACCAACCCGGGGCTTGGCCCGGGGTTCCCTGATTATTGATACGGGCCTGCCTCTGATGGTGCCGGTCGGACCGTATTTGCTTGGCAGGGTATTTAATGTGTTCGGAGAAACCATTGACAGAAAAGGTGAAGTAGAACAAGCAGAATGGCGTTCCATTCATCGTGAGCCAATACCTATTAGCCAGCGGGCGACCACATCGGAGATTTTTGAAACCGGTATCAAAGCCATTGACGTCCTGGCGCCCCTGGAGCGGGGAGGGAAAGCCGGTCTCTTCGGAGGTGCCGGTGTTGGTAAGACTGTTGTCATTACAGAGATGATCCATAACATGGTGGGTCGTCATGAGGGGACCAGCATCTTTTGCGGTATCGGTGAACGTTGCAGGGAAGGGGAGGAACTCTACCGTGACATGAAGGAGGCGGGTGTGCTGGACAACACGGTCATGGTCTTTGGCCAGATGAATGAACCGCCGGGTGCCAGATTCCGGGTGGGTCATGCAGCACTGACCATGGCCGAATACTTCAGGGACGATGTCAAGCGTGACGTTTTGCTCCTCATCGACAATATCTTTCGTTTTATCCAGGCCGGATCAGAGGTCTCCGGCCTCATGGGGCAACTTCCATCCCGACTGGGATATCAGCCGACTTTGGGAACCGAACTGGCGGAACTGGAGGAGCGAATCTGCAACACTGCAACCGGTGCTATTACTTCCATTCAGGCCGTGTACGTACCGGCAGATGATTTTACTGACCCTGCGGCAGTTCATACCTTTGCTCATCTGTCTGCCTCCATCGTGCTATCCCGAAAAAGGGCCAGCGAAGGGCTTTACCCCGCCATTGATTTACTCCAGTCTACCTCCAAAATGCTGACACCCGTTATTGCCGGAGAGAGACACTACCGTGCAGCCCGGGAGGTCCGCAGAACACTGGCAACCTACGAGGAACTGAAAGACATCATTGCCATGCTTGGTTTGGAGGAGCTCTCGCAGGAGGACCGCCGAATCGTGTCCCGGGCTAGGCGTCTTGAGCGCTTTTTTACTCAGCCGTTTTTCACGACAGAACAATTCACCGGATTGGCGGGTAAAATGGTGGACCCAAAGGATGCCCTGGAAGGATGCGAACGTATCCTCAACGACGAGCTTTCCGATTATCCGGAAAAATCCCTCTATATGATCGGAAAAATCGATGAGGCGAAAAAATCATGAAACTCAAGGTACTACTCCCGAGCGAAGTTCTCATCTACAAAGAAGTAACCAAGGTGGTTGCCGAGGCCGAAAACGGTTCTTTTTGCCTCTTGCCACGCCACATTGACTTTGTAGCTGCGCTTGTTCCGGGCCTTCTTTCCTTTGAATCAGGTAAAGGCCAGGAGGAATTTCTAGCGCTTGATGAGGGAATCTTGATCAAGTGCGGCCCGGAGGTCTTGGTATCAACAAGAAATGCTGTGCGTGGGCCCGACCTGGGAACGTTGAAACAAACGGTTGAAGAAAGCTTTCGGGTCCTTGACGATCGGGAGAAGATGGCCCGTTCCGCATTTGCCAAACTTGAGGCGAATTTTATTCGCCGATTCATGGAGTTGGAAAAATAGGCAGTAATAGTTCACCCTGTATTGTCATTTCGAACGAATGTGAGAAATCTTATCCAGCATAGCGTGTAGTCAGGATATTGTAAGATTTCTCCCTACGGTCGAAATGACAGAGAAAGGAGTAGGGGGTGAACTATTACAAATAGGCAATCCCGTGAAAAGAGAGAGTTTCCGAACCGGGGAAGAACTGAGCGAGGCAGTAGGCGTCAAAGAAGCCCGAAAGGTGAGGGCGCGTTGTCAAGAGGACCGGAGCGTCTGGTTCGGGCTGGGCATGTTTGGCCTTGTTGGGTGGTCGGTGGCCACCCCCACATTGGTGGGCATCGCATTAGGCGTGTGGATAGATCTAAAATGGCCAAGCCGCTATTCGTGGACCCTTATGCTACTTATCATCGGCGTCATGCTGGGTTGCCTGAATGCCTGGTTCTGGATTTCGCGTGAGCGAAACATGATTCGTGAGGAAAATGAGGAGCAGGCCTGTGGGTGAGCTCTTAACTCTTATATCGGCTCTTGTGGCAGGCACCGGACTCGGGTTGTTTTACTTCGGTGGCCTGTGGTTGACGGTCCGGCGGCTCCCCACGGCGCGACGGCCTGCCTTTTTCAGTCTGTTGAGTTTCTTTGGACGCTTGGGGGTAGCTCTGTTTGGATTTTATCTCGTCATGGGCGGTCACTGGGAACGACTGCTCGTTTGTCTGTTGGGTTTTCTGGGGGTCCGTGTCATCCTTGTCCGTGTCTGGGGCCCTAAGAGTAAAGCTGAAAGTTCAAAGCTCAAAGCTGAAAGCTGAATGTCCTTACTCTTTTGCTTTGAGCTTTCAGCTTTATAAGTGAGTTCCCTATGCGTATAAGTCCTGATGCCATAGTTTTTTTTCAGTGGGGACCCGTTTCCCTGAATGCAACTATAGTGTTTACGTGGTTCGTGATGGCACTGATGGTTCTTGGCTCCTGGCTGGTAACTCGAAGGCTTTCGCCGACAACCAGGCTGTCTAGATGGCAAAACCTCCTTGAGGTCCTGGTGGCGGGCATAAGAGATGAAATCCGCGAGATCAGTGGCCAGGCTCCGGGGCGATACCTGCCTTTTGTAGGCACGCTCTTCTTATTTATTGCGGTCTCAAACCTTTTGAGCATTGTGCCCGGCTATGAGCCACCCACGGGCTCTCTTTCAACCGCGGCAGCACTGGCAGGGTGTGTGTTTGTGGCTGTTCACATATATGGCATTACCCAAAAGGGGCTCTCTTACTTCGCACAGTACATTAAACCTTCCGTATTCATGCTACCTTTCAACATCATGGGAGAGTTGTCGCGCACCCTGGCACTGGCCGTTCGACTTTTTGGAAACGTCATGAGCGGCACTATGATCGTTGCCATACTGCTCGCCATTACACCTCTTGTCTTTCCCATCGTCATGCAGGCTTTGGGACTCTTAACCGGGTTGATCCAGGCGTATATCTTTGCCATCCTGGCTATGGTGTATATCGCTGCCGCGACTCGCGCCCAGCGCCAGGAAGGGCAAACCAATCAGCAAGCTGAGAAAGGAGATCTGTCAAATGGATAACATCGGTCTCATTGGTACGATATCCATAATTGCCTCGGGACTGACCATTGCCATTGGTTCGGTCGGCCCCGCACTGGGAGAAGGGCGGGCACTGGCCCAGGCGTTGAGCTCTATTGCTCAACAGCCGGATGAAGCCAATACCATCACACGAACCCTCTTTGTGGGTTTGGCTATGGTGGAGTCTACCGCCATCTACTGCTTCGTGGTGGCCATGATTCTGATTTTTGCCAATCCCTTTTGGGAACACGTCGTTGCGAAGGCTGGAGGCTGATCCATGCTCATTAATTGGTTCACAGTGACTGCCCAGGTTATCAATTTCCTGGTGCTTGTCTACCTCCTCAAGCGTTTTCTGTATGGTCCAATTATCAAGGCCATGGACGAGCGAGAGAAAAGGATTGCTCTCCGCCTGGAAGAAGGCCAGAGGAAGAAAAATGAAGCTGAGCGGGAGGTGGAACGCTATCTGAAAAAAAACAGGGACCTTGATAACCGGCGTGAAGCGTTGCTATCTGAGATCAAGGAAGAAGCGGACGCTCGCCGAAAAGAGCTTATGAACGAGGCGCGAAACCAGGTCGATGCCGTTCGGGACAAGTGGTACGAGGCGATCGAGCGGGAGAAAGAAGCATTCTTGCAGGACTTGCGGCAACGCGCAGGCCGGCAAACTTGCGCAATTGCCCGGCAGGCCCTAAAAGACCTGGCAAACATTGATCTGGAGCATCACATCGTTCTCGTATTCATCGAACGCCTCCGAAATCTGGATAAGGAAGAACTGGAAGCGATCAAGGAATCGTTTCAAAAATCAGGAGGAAGAGTCAACCTGCGAAGCGCTTTTGAGATCCCCCAAGAAATGATCCGACAAATTGCTGAAGCCTTGCAGAACCATGGGGCCGATCCTGTTGATTTGCAGCTCAAGGTTTCATCAGACGTTATATGTGGCATTGAATTGAAGGTCCATGGCCGCAAGATTGCGTGGAGCCTGGAGGACTATCTAGAAACCCTGGAGGAAGCACTGGTCGAAGCGCTTGAGGGAAAGAGAATTGAATCGACGGATTAAGGGATTGGGGAATTAGTCCGTTAGCTATGTAGTTCGTGTTTTTGTGGCAAGAAATTACTAAGACTATCACGAAAGCACGAAAGAAGGAAAACACGAAAAAATACACTTCTTCCTTTTATCTTGTTTCGTGCTTTGCGGCTTTTCGCCTTGAGAAGAGGCAAGTTTTCGTGTTTTCGTGATTATTTTTTGGTTCCGGCTTGTCCGGGTTATGGAAGTAGGGAATGGAACAAAATGCAGGGCTGAAATCCTTTCTGGATGATACATTCACGGCTTTCGACCGCGTCTTGGAGGGCTACAGGGCCAAGCTGAAGGGCCTTGAAGTCGGCACGGTGAACTATATTGGGCTAGGGATCGCACGGTTAGAAGGATTGCCAGGCGTCAAATCGGAGGAGCTTGTCCGCTTTCCCGGAGACGTCTTGGGAATGGTTTTCAACGTGGATCCTTCGGAAGTGGGTGTCATTCTGCTGGGCGAGAGCCAAATACTGAAGGCTGGCTCTGAAGTACGACGGACGGGACGGGTTTTGGACGTGCCGGTGGGTGACGGGCTGATCGGCCGGGTCCTGGACCCCATGGGGCGTGCCCTGGACAACCTTGGCCCGGTACGCACCTCAGAGCGACGTCCTGTCGAACGGGAAGCCCCTGAAATAATGGATCGCGCTCCTGTAACCGTCCCCCTTCAGACGGGGCTCAAGGTGGTGGATGCCTTGATCCCCATTGGCCGGGGCCAGCGAGAACTCATCCTCGGCGACCGACAAACCGGCAAGACCGCCATCGCGCTGGATACGATTATCAACCAGCGAGATAAAGATGTCCTTTGTGTCTATTGTGCCATCGGGCAGCGAAGCTCGTCTGTGGCAAAGCTCATTGACGATCTCAGGGGGTACGATGCCATGGCCAACTGTATCGTCGTGGCGGCTGAAGGGGACGATCCCCCTGGATTGCAGTTCATTACACCCTATGCGGCAACCACCATGGCAGAGTATTTTATGGAACAGGGACGGGACGTATTGATCGTATACGACGATCTGACGCGCCATGCCCAGGCATATCGGGAACTTTCACTCCTGCTGCGTCGTCCTCCAGGCAGGGAGGCGTTTCCGGGCGACATATTCTATATCCATTCCCGACTGCTTGAACGTGCCACCCACCTCCGAGAAGAACTCGGGGGTGGCTCTTTGAGCGCCATGCCGATCGTGGAGACAGAGGCTCAAAACATATCAGCATATATTCCGACTAATATCATCTCCATCACTGATGGTCAAATTTATCTTGCCCCCGATCTGTTTCAAAAAGGGGTGCTCCCCGCCGTGGACGTTGGCAAGTCGGTGTCCCGGGTGGGTGGAAAAACACAGCTCCCCGCATATCGCACCGTCGCCGGCGATTTGCGCCTTTCGTACTCGCAGTTTGAGGAACTGGAGTCATTCTCGCGTTTTGGGACGCGTCTCGATGAAGCAACGCGCAAAACGTTGGACCATGGCCGCCGCGTCCGAGAAATTCTCAAACAACCCCAATATCAACCCATGTCGGTTCCTGAGCAGATTGCTGTTCTTCTGGCAGTGACGGAGGGCGTCTTTGATCAGCTTCCACCGGACGAGATTGCAGGGGCCGAGCAGGTCATATGCAAGGCAGTTACTGAACAATTACCCGATCTTTGTATACGCATCCAATCTGGGGACAAACTTAAGCAGGAGGATATCAATGTTCTTATCAACACCGCACGGGAAGCGATTGAGGGAGAAAAAACGGAGTAATAGAGTACTGGCTGGTAAAACCGCCCATTCGTTGCTCTTTATCCATCACTCCAATACTCCAACACTCCAATAGGGGCGAAGCCCCTTTTTCTCAACCATGCAAACGATCGAATCCTTGAAACGGCAGATCAAAAGTGCGACAGATTTGCACTCTGTGGTGAAGACAATGAAGGCCCTTGCTGCTGTGAGTATCCGGCAGTACGAGAAGGCCGTTGAATCCCTTGCCGAATACAACCGAACGGTTGAGATGGGTTTTCAGATCCTTCTTAAACAGAAACCCCAGACGGTCTCAATGGCCCAACCTGTGCTAAACGGACGCCTTGGTGCCGTTGTCTTTGGTTCGGACCAGGGCATGGTGGGACAGTTCAATGAAGTGATAGCCCGCTATGCGGTCAGTGAGATGGATAAACTCCGGATCGGGGAAGAAAACCGCGCACTGCTGGCCGTGGGTCTGCGAGTTTTTGCACGCCTTGAAGAGGCCGGACACCCCGTTGAAGACCATATTTCTCTGCCAGACTCTTTGGCTGCTATTACACCCATCGTGCAGGAAATGGTGCTGAGAATAGAGGCGTGGCGCTCCGGGCGTGAAATCGATCAGTTCGTCCTCTTTTATAACAAACCGCTTTCCGGTGCTTCCTATCGCTCCCATACGCTTCATCTTTTGCCCATGAATGTGGAGTGGTTTCAAGGACTGGAGTACAAGTCGTGGCCATCTCGCACCCTCCCTGTGTTTACCATGGAGTGGGATGGGCTCTTTTCATCATTGATTCGAGAATACCTCTTTGTATCCCTCTACAGGGCCTTTGCGGAGTCTTTGGCCAGCGAAAATGCCAGCCGGCTCGCATCCATGCAGGTGGCCGAGAGAAATATCGAAGACCGTTTAGCAGACCTTAATGCTCAATTTCACCAGCAACGGCAGAGTTCTATCGACGAAGAACTCTTCGACCTTGTAACCGGCTTTGAGGCATTGACTGGGGAGGCAATATGATGGCTATTGCTTTGTGCCAATCTTGAATTCTTGACCCAGGAAAACAACTGAAGTATGTTGTGGCTGATTTAATAATTGAATAGTATAGGAATTTCCGTAGGCGTTCATAGGTTCAGAGTTCACCGTTCAGGGTTGCCTTTCTGTAGGCGTTGACACGAATCAAGGGTTTAAGTTTTCGGTCAACACTGAACCCTGAACCTGTGAACCCGTGAACGGTTACAAAACCAATCATAGGGAGGGCAGAATGAAATTGGAAGAATTTATGACTACCAAAATAGAGTTTATTGACGCTGACAGATCAGTATATGGCGCAATAGAAAAAATGGTGGATAGACGAATTCGCTCTTTAGTAGTCAGATTTCCCGGAAAAGAAACTGAGCACGGCGTTATAACCGCAAGAGATATTGTTTTTAGGGCTCTGGCTAAAAAAATTAATCCTAAAAGCATCAAAATCTCGGAGATTGCCTCAAAGCCACTGGTTTGCGTGGACTCAAGTATGACCCTCGATGAGGTTACAAGGATCATGGAGGAGCATAATGTTGCAAGGATTATTGTATGTGAACAAGAAAAAATTATCGGTGTTATTTCTTTATTAGATCTCATGGCGGCCACACTCATAATAAGGGCAAGAGGGGATTATGTTACTTGAAAAAATATTGTCTAAAGGTAAAAAAGAGCGGGAAGTCATAGAAAACATTAGGCGCCACATGAAACTCCTTTGCACTGCTTGTGAGGCTTTTAAGAGCGCCCTGGAAACAAACAATCGCAATCTTATGCGGAATGTTGTTGATCTTGAGCGTGAGGGAGATTCTATTAGAAGAGAAATCATATCAAACATATACGAAGGAGCCTTTCTGCCATATCTTCGGCCGGATCTTTGTAAATTTGTCGAAATTGTCGATGATGTTTTTGACTTACTCAAAGATACAGCATCCCACTACTTAGACGCGGAAATTCCTGATCAGATTAAGGGTGAATGCGTTCAAGTTGCATTACTGAACATTGGGATTTGTGAAATGCTCTTGATAACGTTTGAAGCTATGTTGGAGGGTAAGGATCTGAGGGAAAAAACCCTTGCCATCAGAATTTATGAGAAAAAAATCGACGATATTAAAAATAGTTTGATCAAAGAAGCTAGAGAAATACCAATTCGCAACTTTTGGGAAGGGAAGATCTTGTCTGATTTTATGTCAGGTCTTACAATGATCAGTGACATCATTGAAGATGCGAGTGACTACCTGCAGATGATAAATGTCAGTATGAGATAGTGTAGTTAGGCGTAGTTCCTTAGTTGTGAAATTCGCGTTTTCTCTGGCAGAAAATAAATTCGAAATCCGAATATCGAAATCCGAAACAAATTTTCAATTTTCAAAATGCAAATGACCAAAACTGAATCCACAACCATAATCATGTCAAATAACTTGGATTCCATGTTTTGAACATTCGAACA
>JAIWEZ010000080.1:0-8729 GCA_048631945.1 Gammaproteobacteria bacterium
CTAAAGTGATCTAAAGTGCCTAAAGTCAGTAGAACAAAACGAACTCTCAAAAAAAGTTTCTTCAAGTCCTCAAACTTTAGCTCACTTTAGTGAACTAGGGTAGTGTCCATCCAGAAATGGTGGATTTTGCCCCGAGACAAGGCCGCCCCAGAGAAATATGCTTCGCATTTCACAGGGCAGGCACAAGGGTTTCTACCGCAGGCGTAGCGGCGCTACGTCGAGGATAGAAAGCCGCGGCCTCCGGCTCGTAGAGCCTACCCCTCGGAGAGAGAACGCAGTATCGAGGCAAAAGATGCCGTTTCTGGATGGACACTATCTCAACTCAATGTCTCGATGCACCAGGTGTATGCGATCAATCTTCTTTTTCAAATGTCGGAAGAACTCATCAGCGATCACAATGGAGCGGTGTCTTCCGCCTGTGCAACCAACCGCAACGGTCAAATGCGATTTCCCTTCTTTTTTATACAAAGGGACAAGGTAATCAAGCAGATCCAAATATTTTTTCAAAAAAATGTTGGTTTCATCCCATTTTTTCACAAACGTTCGGACCTCGGGCGCGGTACCATCAAGCCCTCTCAATTCAGGGACGAAGTAGGGATTGGGTAAAAAACGAACATCGATTACCAGATCCGCATCGTAAGGAACACCGTACTTGTAACCAAAAGACAGGACATGTACCTCTAAGTGCCCGGTATGAACCACCTTGAGGACATAGCCCAAGATAACAGCTTTGAGTTCATGGACATTGTAGTGTGAAGTGTCAATAACTTTGTTAGCAATTTGCTTAAGTCCTTTGAGTTGTTCCTTTTCATCACGTATAGCTTCCAGAAGGCTCTTTCCCCTGGCCAGTGGGTGCTGCATCCTGGTCTGGCTGTAACGTCTCAGGAGAATTTCTTCTGAGGCCTCAAGGAAAAGTATTTCGAACTGATATCCCTGGTTTCGCAACCTGTCCAGAATGTCTGAATATGATGAGAGAAACCCCTTTTCCCTGATATCCATCACCAGGGCCAGTTTAGAAATCTCCGAATCGCTCCCGGTTCGAAGTTCTAAAAACTTTGGCAAGAGTAGGACCGGCAAGTTGTCGACGCAGAAATAACCAACATCCTCCAGTGCCTTTATTGCGGTACTTTTCCCAGAGCCGGAAAGCCCGCTGATGATGATAATCATCCCTTGTCTCAACTATGTCCGCATAGCCCCCTGCAACCGGCTGCAAGGAAAAACCACCGACGCAGCACAGGTTCAAAATTCATGGTCTGCATTTGCGATCACAGTGTAGATCTCGCGCCGGTCGGCAGCGTCCATCAGCCGCTGCCTAAAGGTGATGTCTTTGAGTAATCGCGATATTCTGGCAAGCATCCGTAGATGAACGTCTGTCGAGTCTTCAGGGGCCATTAAAAGGAAAAAGAGGTGAGCGGGCTTGCCGTCGATGGCCTCAAAGTCAATGCCCTTGTGGCTTCGTCCAAAGCCAACTAACAACGACTCAAGTAACTTCGACTTTCCGTGGGGAATGGCGATGCCCCCCCCAATGCCGGTGCTGCCCAGACGCTCACGTTCCAAAAGTACGCGAACCATTTCCTTATGGTCGACTCCAGCGGCCTTTGCCACCGGGCCTGCGAGCCTTTCCAACACCCCCTTCTTGTCGGTGGCATCCAGTTCGGAAATGATGGCTTCTTCTTTCAGCGTGTCCAAGATTTTCATATTAGCAAATTTGTTTAACCCTTTTACGAACTAGGTTGAATCAATCCGTAATTACCGTCTTTCAGGCGGTACAAGACATTTACCCTTTCGGTCTTGGAATTAGTAAAGACCAAAAAGCTGTTCCTGATCAGGTCCATCTGCATAATCGCTTCATCAATATCCATGGGTTTATACTCGATATTCTGGATTCTAACGGTTCGGGGGACCGCCTCCTGCTCAAGGCCCCCGGGTGCCGTTCCGTCAGCCTCTTCATATCGCAACATCTTAGTTCTTGCAGCTGTTGCCCGAAGTCGCTTATATTTCTTCTTATCCTTTTTCTTTATAACCTGCTTCTCAAGCTTATCCAAGGACATGTCTATAGCCGAATACATGTCAGAGGTTTCCTCATGACTATTTACAACGAATCCATCAGCACTAATGCTTATGTCTGCAATGTGACGAAATTTTTCCACGGTTAGCACCACGGTTGCCTTTGCTGGATTCTCTACGTACTTATCAAATCGATCCAACTTTTCACATGCATATGACTTCAGAGTTTCCGAGGAATCAAGGTTTATAAAAGTAACAGAAGTTTGCATGCTCACTAACCTCCTCTTATAATTTTGCGTTTGTTCGATGACAGCACGCCCAACATCTCACGGTATTTGGCGACTGTCCTGCGGGCTATGTCAATGTTTGAAGCTTTCAAAATGCCAACCATCTTCTTGTCACTAAACGGTTTCGTGGGATCTTCAGACCCAATAATCTGCCGAATTTTTTCCTTGACACTCGCCGAGGCAATCGCATCTCCATAAAGTCGACTAATAGAACTGTTGAAAAAGAACTTTAATTCAAAAATACCCTGCGGCGTATGGACGTACTTGTTTGTGGTAACGCGACATACGGTCGACTCGTGCATCCCTATGTCCCCAGCCACATCCCGCAATACCATTGGCTTCAAATGGGCAAACCCCTCTTCAAGAAAATCCCTTTGAAAACGGACAATACTTTCAACGACTTTGTAAATGGTCCTCTGGCGTTGGTGAATGCTGCGAATCAGCCACACCGCAGACCGGAGTTTATTCTTGATGTACTCCCTTGTATGGCCGGCAAATTCCTCTCCTTTATTACTTAAAGCTTCCTTATAAAAAGAGCTTATGCGAAGCTTGGGCATGCCGTCCTCGTTTAGGACGATAACAAAATCATCTCCCACCTTGTACACAAAGACATCCGGGCTGATGTATTGGGGTTCTTCCTCGCTGAACTGCCGGCCGGGTTTCGGCTCCAGCCTGGTGATTATCTCAACAGCTGAAATGACATCACCAAGGCCAATACCCAGGGCACGGCAAATCGCCTTGTAGTTCTTGTTCTCCAGGTGCTTCAGGTGATTCTGGATAATCTGAACTATGATGGAATCTTGCAATCCAAGCTGCTTGAGCTGAATCAACAGACACTCGCTAAGATCTCGAGCACACACGCCTGAGGGATCAAAGGACTGCATCTTGCTCAGGACGATTTCCACCTCTGAGATGTCAACCTCGGCCAAGGTTGCAATCTCATCTACAGTAGCCTGAAGATATCCATCCTTGTTTAGGTTGCCGATGATCGCACTGCCAATCCTTTCCTCTTTCCTGCTTGGACCGGCAAGCAGAAGTTGCCACATGAGGTGTTCATTCAGGGACTCTCGTTGGGCCACAAAATTCTCATATTCCGGGGTTTCACGTTTTTCGGCTTCGAAATGGGTGGACCCGGGGGCATTGTATTCCCCCAAATAGTTAGACCAGTCAATATCTTCTCGTGCCTTTTCCTCCTCGGCTACCGACTCTGACGGTGGCGGCTCTGGAACGTCAGTTATCGGCTCACCACCAGCATTACCCTCGGCAGACACTTCCTCCGGCGCATCCTCAAGGACCGGATTGTCCTCCATTTCCTCCTTTATTACATCCAACAGTTCGAGCCGACACAATTGCAGAAGCTTGATGGCCTGCTGAAGCTGTGGCGTCATAACCAGCTGCTGGGTGAGACGAAGTTGTTGTCTAAGTTCCAAAACCATTAAAGTCTAAAGCCCTCCCCCAAATAGACCTCTCGTGCCACGCTGCTTGCAGCAATCGCCTCCGGAGGTCCTGATTCAATCAACACTCCTTCGTTCAAAATGTACGCCCGGTCACAAACCCCAAGGGTCTCCCGCACATTGTGGTCTGATACGACCACCCCAATCCCTCGCTCCTTAAGATGTCCTATGACCTTTTGTATGTCAATTATGGCAATTGGGTCAATCCCGGCAAAGGGCTCGTCAAGGAGAATAAATGAAGGCTTGGTTACAAGGGCCCGCGTGATCTCTACACGACGTCGTTCCCCGCCCGATAAGTTATAAGCCTTACGATCTGCCAAATGCCCAATATTCAATTCTTCAAGGAGTTCCCTGAGGCTTCCGTGCCGCTCAGATAGGGTAAGAGGAAGGGTTTCCAAAATCGCCAAGATGTTGTCTTCCACAGTCAATTTTCTAAAAATTGAAGCCTCCTGCGGAAGATATCCGATCCCCTTACGCGCCCTAGCATACATGGGGCATGAAGTAATCTCCTCCCCATCCAGGAAGACCTTCCCGCTGTCAGGCCGAATGAGTCCAACGATCATGTAAAATGTTGTAGTCTTTCCAGCCCCATTGGGGCCAAGCAGACCAACAACACTCCCACTTTCTACCTCAAAAGTGACCGAGTCAACCACACGCTTGCGTTTGTAAATTTTGACCAAATCCTTAGCCAGTAACATAGCCATTACTTCGTCAAGCCTTCCCCTTTTTTTACAGAAAGGGTTGCCTCTACTTGGTCTTCGCCGGCCCCCTCAACAAGAGTTCGATTTTCAGCTTGAAACAGCGTGATCTTTTTCCCCCGTATCATGTTCTTTCCAGACCATACCCTTGGGTCGCCTCCGCTGAGCTCCAATACCTTTTGGTCAGCCAAATAAACCCCTTTGTCCGCCATTGCCGTCTTGGTCTTATTGTCAAAAACAATCTTGACATTTCCTTGAGCAATGATCTTCTCAATCGTGCCCGACGCCATTGATGTATCCCCACCAGACTTATAGAAAATCTTCAGGCGATCAGCCGTGATAACAACGTCATCCTGTGTTGCCGTGACGTTTCCTATAAACTCCACCCACCCCGTCTTATGGCCCGACTCCAGCCTGTCAGAGGTAATGCGTATGGCCGTTTCAGCCTCCTCATGCTTCTCGCCCCCTGTCACCTGGGACTCGGCCAAAACAAGAGCAGCCGGATATCCGAGACACATCAAGATTATCATCAACAGAGCCGATTTTGTGTAGTCCAGCCTTTTCATAGTGTTTGTTGTGTTCTAACTCAATAAACCCAATAAACCATCACAAGGTGCTGCTTTCAAGGACAGCCCTCACTCTGCCCCGCACCACAACTTGTTCCGTTTGAAGGTTAAAGGTCATGCTGTCGCCTGTGACCTCCATACCGTTTCCTTTTATTACAATCGGTGTCTTCGTGGAAATGGTATGGGACTTGTGTTCGTAAAGTAACTTGTCAGCATTAAACTCGTATCCACCGTTTCGTACAACTACATCCCCCCAGACTTCCATATCCTTGGAATCGGTCATAAGAACTCCGTCACGACCGTTAAGATGTAAGGTCTTGCCGTCATTGAGAAAAAAAGTGACGGAAATATCTTTGAACAAGGTCTTATTATCTGCCTTTTGAAACTGTGCCGTCTCAGCATCAAGCGTCCATTCCTTGACTCCGTCCCGAGTTGCGACGTGGTGAATATGATTTAGGCTCACATCTGTGTTTTTTGGCAGGACCGAAAGCAAGGCCCTGGGCTCTTCTCTGAGATGATGATAACTTGCAAACCCGATCCCGGCAACCATCACGCCTATCAAACAATACAGGGCTGTCTTGACCTTCAACATCTATAAACCTTAACCCCTAACCCGGATAAACCGGAAATCCGACACGAAGTGTAATGTTTTCAAGCCGTCAGGCGCAACCTTGCGCTAACCACGAAATCCTAAATCCGACACGAAGTGAAGCTTGCGCTCAACAAATCCGTACTGTCTTCAAGGCGTAAGCCGCAAATCAGAATGTTCAAATGTTCAAAACAATGTGAGAGGAGTCTTGTTTTGGTCATTTGAATGATGTAACCCATCACTCTGGTACTCCATTGCTCAAATACTCCAATTAGGGCAAAACCCCATAAGACATGCGCAAGCCTTAAGTATCGATAGATAACAGGGCGTTGCGTATTGCCTTCAGCTGCTCCAGAAGCGGTCTTACGCTATGCAAGGGCAGGGAGTTGGGACCATCACAAAGGGCACATTCCGGATCTTTATGAACCTCAATGAAGATTCCGTCCACGCCGGCTGCAACAGCGGCGCGGGCAACAGAGGGGACAAATTCCCTTTGCCCGCCTGAAGTCTTTCCCGCACCTCCTGGAAGCTGGACGCTATGGGTGGCATCAAATATCACTGGCCACCCCATATCCCGCATGATAGCCAGGCCCCGAAGGTCAACCACCAAATTGTTATAACCGAAGGTAGTACCCCGTTCGGTCACCAGGACCTGACGATTACCCGTGGAAACCACCTTTTCTATAACATGCCCTACATCCCATGGCGCCAAAAACTGTCCTTTCTTGATGTTGACAGGTTTTCCGGCTTCAGATATTGCCAGAATGAAATCGGTTTGCCGACACAAGAAGGCCGGAACCTGTATTATGTCCAAGATTTGAGCAGCAGGGGCTATCTCATGAAATCGATGTACATCAGAAATAACCCGCACGCCAAGCTTGCCCTTGATAGAAGAAATGATCTCCAATCCTTTGGACATGCCCGGGCCTCGGTATGAACCGAGTGAGGTCCGATTAGCCTTGTCATAAGAGGTTTTGAATATGAAAGGGATTTGAAGCTCATCGGTTAGATCTTTCAGAAAAGCCGCGGTCTCAATGGTGGCATCAAAGGTCTCGATCACACACGGTCCTGCAATCAACACCAAAGGATTTCCCTTCCCAATAGCGATTTCTCCCACACTTACGATGTGTCTCATTCAAAGCGTCTTAGAATTATTCCGTCGTTAGTATAGCAAGGGTTATGCCTTACGGGCTGAAAACCTGCACTTGTTTTCCAAAATTCAACTATACTTTGATAGTCACGTAAAAAAATTTTAGCTTACGTTCCCCAAAATGTCAACAATCAGCGTAAAAAAACAACCTTGATTCTTCACTGACGAACTGTTAAGGTGCGCTCCAATTTGACCGGATTGCTTGCCGCTACGCTAAACACTGCCGGAACCCTTCACATTGTATGAGGGCGTTAGCCCGAGTTTTAACATGAGGCCTTTGAAAAACGAGACATTTTTTTGTCAGGCAAGGAAGGCAAAAATTTTAACCGGAGGAATACATTATGTATTTCGAGGATTAAAATTCGAAGCCTGACACCGCATCACGAAAAAAAGACAGTTTTGCAAAGGTCTCAACATTAGTAGCCGTACATACTTCAGTGCGCTCAAAATGCTCACAGAAAGAGCAAAACCGACTTTTTACGAGACCATCAATACTGAACACTACTGAAAACCTATGGCCAAGAACAAGTTTGGGCTCGCAATACCTCTATATATTCTAATTGCACTTCTTTTGTGCGGGTCGGCAGTTTTTTTCATCCTGAGGCTTGAAGGAGAAACGCCTCTATTTCAACTGGAAAGCCCCATCCATACCATAGGCTCATCTTACACCCTGAAAGGGTGGGCCACAGACCAGAAAAGTGGGCTCAGGAGGGTATGGATAGCAATTTTTCAAGGGGGAAAGGAAAAGATTATCTTTGATCAGACTTTTCCTCCCGGGGGCTTTTTCAGAGGGGATGCGGTACAAAAGCAACCGGTCTCCGTTGAGATCAATGTCGATGCAATTGGCCTTTCCGATGGAAAGGCGCTTCTCAGAACCGCTGTGTGGGACCATTCTTATCGAGGCTGGGGGGCTGGAAATCAGGGTTATGCTGAACACAAGATACTGATCGATACCCGGCCGGCCACCATCGACGTCCTTACCCGTAGCCACAATCTCAATCAAGGGGGCGCAGGATTAGCAATATACCGAGTCTCAGAACCCGGAACCGTAAATGGCGTCCAGGTAGCCGACAATTTTTTCCCGGGCTATGCCGGTTTTTTTAGTGATCCCAACATATGCATCGCCCTCTTTGCGGTTTCCCATAAACAAGCACCGAAGTCACAACTCTATGTGAGTGCTACAGATCCTGCCGGCAATGTCTGCCGGACCGGTCTTGCGTATTATATCAATTCAAAGAACTTCAAACAGGACAATATCATAATCTCAGATGCCTTTCTCAGGCGGAATATTCCTCAATTTGAGCATGCCTTGAATATGGAAAATTCCTCTGCATCGCTCATCGACAAATTCATAGTGGTAAACCGAGACTTACGCCGGGTCAGTAACATAACAGTTGAAAACGCCTGCAAAAAGAGCGAGCCCAAGAAATACTGGGAGGGGCCGTTTCTAAGGCTTCCGCACTCTGCCCGAAGAGCTGGATTTGCCGACCATCGCAAATACCGGTACAAAGGCAAAACTATAGATGAGCAAGTCCATCTTGGAATAGATCTGGCCGCCACAGCCCAGTCACCAGTGCCTGCTGCCAATAACGGACGTGTCGCACTTGCCGAATACGTGAATATTTACGGCAAAACCGTCCTCTTGGATCATGGTTTCGGCCTTTTCAGCATGTACGGACATCTCAGCCGAATCGAGGTTGCAAGAAATCAGGTGGTCTCCAAAGGAGATGTAATCGGTTTTACAGGGTCTACAGGGTTGGCCGGAGGCGATCATCTTCATTATGCAATGATAGTTGGCCATACCTTTGTTAATCCGATAGAATGGTGGGACCCAAATTGGATAAAACACAATGTGACGGATAAGCTTAAAGGGATTAGACAGACAGAGTGATCTAAAGTGAGCTAAAGTTTGAAGTGTCTAAAGTGAGCTAAAGTTAATGTGCACGCCTTCGGCGTGGTCAATCTTAAAAACAGGCTG
>JAIWEZ010000081.1:0-8621 GCA_048631945.1 Gammaproteobacteria bacterium
TGTGATGTGTGATAATCATATTGAAATTATTATGAAAAAGTTTGATTGCTTTTTTTGGCACGATCTTAGCAGAAACAATCTAAACCGGATCACCATCTGTTCTTTTAATGAGTAAACGGTACCAGGTGCCACCTGACTTCAACATCAAGCAATATGATGATAGGCGCCGTCAAAAGGTTATTCTTTTGGAAGAAGTTTGGCGTGGCACATAAGATGCTTCCCGGGTGTTGGTTGAGTCCTATTAGTGGGTATCTTTTCAAAGGAGGCGCCCGCTGGAGGAGGAAATGGCATCCCGGGAAGCTACCATATTTGGCAGGGCCCCAAAGGCCCTGCTTTTTTTGTCCATTCTCCAGCAACCTATCGGTTTGAGGCGGTGGCCTAGCCCCATGAGTGTTCAGAAAAAATTAAAAAAGTTAGAAGAGGCCTTGACAATGTCACCTGCCGGTGATATATTGTCACTAATAAGTGACAATGAGGAAACATTTAAGTAGCTTCTCTATGAAGAATCAATTAACCGGGCCTTTCAAAATTCGTGATCGAGAATCCACTCGGAAACGCCTGATTCAGGCAGTTGGTGCTTTGCTGGCAAGAGAGGGATTTAGATCTGTAGGTGTAAACGCTGTTGCACGAGAGGCCGGGGTGGATAAGGTCCTGATTTATCGTTATTTTGGCGGTCTTCCGGGACTCATCTCGGCCTTCGGTCGTGAAGGTGACTTCTGGCCATCCGTTAAAGAACTTGCCGATGGTGATATAGAAGCATTTGTACATTTGCCCTCAAAAGAAAAGTTATCTCATTTGGCAAAAAATTTCATGCATGCCATCCGAAATCGACCGCTTACCCAGGAGATATTAGCGTGGGAAATGATCGAACGAACCGAGTTAACTGTTGAATTAGAAACAATTCGAGAAAATACCATCATGCGGTTTTTTGAAATGTTCATTTCGAGATCAGATGACGGCCCGGATCTGGAAGCAATAAGCGCCATTATTGGCGCTGGTATTAGCTATTTAGTGACCCGTTCACGAAACATTCAATGGTACAGCGGCGTAGATCTTCAATCAGAAGCTGGATGGCAGCGGCTGGAAGATGCTATCGATATAATAATTAACGGAGTTTTTAATGATGAGGTATAATAAAAGGTAAATTTTTTTACCAAGAAAGTCACCTTAAGGTGACATTAACTAAGGAGGTTTGCCATGGAAATAAATAGAAGAAACTTTATTAAAAAATCTTTTGCTGCAGGCACTTTAACCATGGGGCTAACACCATTTTTGAGTGCATGCGGGCGTGGCATTAGCTACCCCGATCCTGTGACCCTCCGCAGGCCTGTGAACTGGTTCCTGCGAACATAATATCGGGAAGCCGTCTTGAAATAAGCAAGATATAGTTTTTGGTGAAGGTTGTGCGTTTGGCTTGTGGGTTAAATTGACATACAGAAACATGTCTGATAAATTTTGATCGACTTTCTTTGTATAATTCACATTTAAAGGGATTCTCGATGGTTGTTTCAGGACCAAAGCCTTCATGGCTGAGGCGCAGGATTCCTGTGTCTGGCCGTAAGGCGACCGTAATGGCGGCTATCAAAAGTAGGGGGCTTCACACTGTATGCGAGGAGGCCCATTGCCCAAACCAGATGGAGTGCTTCAGCCAGGGTACGGCCACTTTCCTTCTCCTGGGACCGAGCTGCACCAGACGTTGCACCTTCTGCGCTGTGGATAAGTCAAGCGTTCATCCGCCGGATTTTGGCGAGCCGCTTCGCACCGCCCAGGCAGTTGCCCAGATGGAGTTAAACTTCTGCGTAGTGACTATGGTAACCAGAGATGATCTCCCGGATGGTGGGGCCACACATGTTGCTCATACAATAAAGGCCATACGCAAAGAGTGCCCAGGCGTTGGGATTGAAGTCCTCATTTCTGACTTTGCTGGCAACTGGGAGGCGCTTGAAACGGTACTTGCCGCAAAACCGGAAGTGCTTAATCACAACCTGGAAACTGTGCCCCGGTTATACCCCCGTGTACGCCCTCAGGCCGATTACCGACGCTCGTTGGAACTCCTTGCACGGGCTGCGGCACACATGCCGCCCATGGTTATCAAATCCGGCCTGATGCTGGGCCTGGGCGAAAAAAAGGATGAGGTCCTTCAGGCTATGGATGACCTGCGGAACTCGGGCTGCCACCTGCTCACCTTGGGACAATATCTGGCCCCTTCCGACCAACACCATCCCATCGTCCGCTATGTCCCGCCCGAGGAGTTTGATGAATACCAAGGAGAGGCCCTTACACGCGGATTTTCCGGGGTTGCCAGCGCCCCTCTGGTCCGGAGTTCCTACCAGGCCGACCAGCTCTACAAGACAGCTCGCAATAAGCTTCCGATTTAATAGCCGCGGGCAAGGTATAGGAATTTTCTTAATTCGTTCATTGGGACAGGTATATTGATTTCAGTTTTTTTACCTACCGATAGGTAGGTTTTTCTTGACTATCAGGAAATCTTGCAATAAAATTGCCATGTATTTCGTCTTTAGAATATAGGTTCGTTTATGAAGAAAGGTAAGAAGAAGATCAACGGAAATAATGCAAGGGAAAGGCTGCTGGAGGCAGGGACAGCACTTTTTGCCGAAAGGGGCTATGCTGGTACTTTTATTAGAGAAATTGTGGCCCGGGCCGGTGTGACCAAACCGGTCCTTTACTATTATTTTAAGAGCAAAGAGGGAATGTTTTACACAATTTTGGACGGCGCCGCCGAGCAGCAGGGGGTCATATTGGCCGAAGCCCTTAAAGCCCCTGGCATGGTGCTGGACCGGCTTATTTTTCTCTATCGCCGAATTTATGAGGGCCTGATAGAGAATCAAAACCTGTTTAAGATGATTCATAACCTGGTCTTTGGTCCTCGTCAGGGAGCACCCGATTATGACATTGAGCAATATCACCGTCGCATGGTTGATGCAATAAAGACGATTTATTTAGAAGGGCTCGCACAGGGTGAGGTAAAGGAGGCGGATGCGGACCAGGTGGCCATTCTTGTTCTGAGCCTGCTCGACTTCTGCTTGCATTTAGAATATGTGCATCCGGAATCATCAGACCCGGAGAGGCCTGAGAGCTTGTTGCGCATGGCCTTCCAGGGCCTGGGAGCTGAACTTTTAAGGTAAATAAAATATGGACAAATCTGATTCAAAGACAAGGGTCCTGCGCTTCCTGTGGGGCATTTTTCCCTGGCTAATGGTTGGTCTTATCCTGGGCTTAATTGTGATCCTGGGCGGGAGGATCATTGAGGAGCAGGGTCGCCTGGCAGAGGCCAAAAAAGCGGCCATGAAAAAAGAGGTGCCGGCTGTCAGGGTAATCACCCTGACCCTGAAACCCGAACGGCTTGAGGACAAGATCAACCTGCCCGCCGATATAGAGCCCTTCGAGGATCTCTGGGTCAAGGCCGAGGTTAGGGGTCAGGTGGTAAGTATCCCGGTCAAAGAAGGACGGCTTGTCAAAAAAGGGCAGCTTCTGGTCAAGCTCGATGACCGGGACTACCGTTCCCGGTTGGCCCGAATAGAGGCCAACTACAGACTGGCCGGGCAGGATTATAAGCGCATGGCCGACCTTGTCAAAAAGAATATTGCCGCTGAAAGCAAACTGGACGAGATCGAGGCCAGGCTTGAGGACCTTACGGCCCAGCGCAATGAAGCCCAACTGTCCTTGGACCGTACCCGTATCACTGCCCCCATTAGCGGGCGACTTAATGAGATTAAAGCAAAGAAAGGCGAATTGTTGGACGTAAATCAACAGGTGGCCCGGATCCTCCAGTTCAAAAAGGTGAAGGTAACGGTTGGTGTTCCCGAAAGCGACGTAGCTGCTGTCTTTGATTTAAATGAGGCCGAGGTCATAATCGAGGCATTGGAGAATCGAAAGGTCAAGGGCAAAAAGATCTTTCTTTCGCGCCAGCCCCGCACCATGGCACGCCTCTACGACCTGGAACTTATGGTCCCCAACCCGGACGGCAGGATACTGCCAGGCATGTTCGGCAGGGTGGAACTAATTAAAAAGGTCTTTACCAACGCCCTGACCGTTCCCCTGTATGCCGTCATCACCCGGGGCGATGAGCGCTTTGTGTATGTTGAAAAGGATGGCCAGGCCGAAAAAAGATTGATCAAACTGGGTGTGCTTGTGGGCTGGCAGGTCCATGTTGAGGCCGGTTTGAATCCAGGGGAGAGGGTCATTGTGGTGGGGCACCGCTTTTTGGATGACGGTCAGGCCGTTAAGGTCATCAAGAACGTGAGCCACCCAAGCGAGATTCTGGCGTCATGATCATCTCAGATATGGCGGTCCGCAAGAGGACCAGCGTTGTAGTTTTGGCCATTGTGATCATTATCTTCGGCCTGGTGGCTTATTATTCCCTTCCCCGTGAGTCGTCCCCGGATATCACCATCCCTTACGTGTTCATCAATACCCAATACCCCGGCGTGGCCCCGGAGGATATTGAGCAGTCCATAACCATCCCCATTGAAAAGAAGCTTAAAGGTCTCGATGCGGTCAAGAAAATCGAATCCTCCAGCACCGAAGGATTAAGTTCGATTATCATCGAGTTTATTGCAGGGACTGACATTAATGACGTTCTCTCCAAGACAAAGGATAAGGTAGATCTTGCAAAGCCGGATCTGCCTGCTGATCTGGAAGATGATCCTGAGGTCATTGAGATAAATATTTCCGAGCTGCCCATCGTTATTCTATCACTTTCCGGCACAGTCGGTCTGGTCAGGCTCAAGGTGATGGCCGAAGATCTGGAGGAGGAGATAGAGTCCATTCCTGGCGTGCTGGAGGCCGATGTGACCGGTGGACTGGAGCGGGAGATCAGGGTCGAACCATATCCGGATAAACTGGCCTACTATGGCCTCTCTATCCTCAGGCTCCAGACCGTCATCTCCGAGGAAAACCAGAACGTCTCTGGTGGTGCCATCCGCATGGGTGATGGTCGGTTCCAGCTCCGGGTCCCGGGCGAGTTCCAGACCCCGGAGGAGATCTATGGCCTGGTGGTAGGTCTCCACCAGGGACGACCCGTCTACCTGAAGGACGTAGCCCGGGTAGTAGACGGGTTCAAAGACGAAGAGGGCAGGGCTCGTTTGGACGGCCGCGAGGCCATTAACATCCAGGTCAAAAAACGCGCTGGTGAGAACGTGCTGGAAATAGCCGAACAGGTCGACCTGCTCATCGAGGAAAAGATGGCCACATGGCCTGCCGGGACCAAGGTGACCAAGCTCATGGACCGGGCAAAAGAGATCCGGATCATGGTTTCCGACCTGGAGAACAACATTATCACTGGCTTGATCCTGGTCATTGTGGTTCTCTTTTTTGTCATGGGTGTGCGCAACGCCGTGCTGGTGAGCCTGGCCATTCCCTTCTCCATGTTGCTGTCTTTCATGGCCCTCCACGCTTTGGGCATCACCCTCAACATGGTCGTTCTTTTCTCCCTAACACTGTCCTTAGGCATGTTGGTGGACAATGCTATCGTCATTGTTGAAAATATTTTCCGCTATATGGAACAGGGCGTGCCCCGTTTTCAGGCCGCAGTCAAGGCAACCCATGAGGTGGCCCAGCCCGTGGCAGCATCGACTTTGACAACAGTGGCAGCGTTCTTTCCCATCCTGTTCTGGCCGGGGATTATGGGTGAGTTTATGGCATATTTACCCAAGACGGTGATCATTACCCTGTCATCTTCCCTGTTCGTAGCCCTTGTGATCAATCCGGCCCTGGCGGCCATCTTTCTGCGTCTTCCGACAGGCCATCGCTCCTCCAAGGTCAAAGTCACCGTGGAGGAAATCGAGCAGGCAGGCGAAGCGCCCCTTACGGTTCGCGGCCCATTCCTCAGGGCCTATCGCCGCCTTCTAAACGGCGCTCTTAACCATCGCCTGGCGGTGGTGGCCATATCTTTCTTGTCCCTTATTGCAATGGCAATGATCTGGTTCTACGTGGTTGGGCTGGAGAAGCCGATCGAATTTTTCCCCGATGTCGATCCAAATGCCATCTATATCAATCTGGACATGCCTGAGGGGGCTGACCTGGAATACTCTGACCGGATTGCCCGGCAGGTGGAAGTAGCCCTGTGCTTGGGCTCCGGTCAGGAATTGGCCCCACCCGATGCCAATCCGGCCGACTGCTATTACGGCAAAAGCGAGGGGAAGATCCAGACACTGCGCAATGGCCAGCAGGTCAAAGGCCTCACCGATATGGCGAACATTAAGCACATCTACTCCCGGACCGTGGCCATTATCGGTGGGCAATCCTCCTTTGAGAATACTTCCCCCAACCATATCGGCATCCAGTTCTACGACATGGAGGACCGGATCGAACCGTCCCCACAGACTGTGGAAGAGATAAGAAACAGAATCAAAGATATCCCTGGTGCTGAAATCAGCATTGCCAAACAAGAAGAGGGTCCCCCCACCGGTGCGCCGATCAATATCGAGATCTTGGGTGACAATTTCAGCATTCTGGGCCGCATCAGCCAGCAGGTGCGGGCCGTGCTGGAAAAGATCCCCTTTGTCCAGGACATCCGCGATGACTATGTGGCAGGCTCGCCAACGGTAAAGGTTCGGGTCGACCGGCAGCGGGCGGCCCTGCTGGGTCTTTCCACAGACGTGATCGGCTTTGCCCTGAAGGTGGCTTTTAACGGCATAAAGGTCTCCACATTCAGGGAGGGTGATGAGGACTACGACATTACGGTGCAACTGCCCGAGTCGGATCGCCGGGTAACCGACATCCTGCGCGAGTTGCTCATCCCAACGGAGAAAGGACTGGTTCCCCTGAGCACAGTCGCCAAATTTGAGATCACCGGCGGTTTGGGTCAGATAAACCGTATCAACCATGAGCGAGTGGTCACGGTTAAGGCCGACGTTGACGAGAAGCACGCCCCGGGACCGGTGGTCCGGGCACGGGCCGAGGAGCTTTTGGCCAACGCTCCTCTTCCGCCCGGTTATAAAATGCGCTTTACCGGAGAATTTGAGGAGCAGCAGGATGCCCAGGCCTTTTTGTCCAAGGCCTTTATGGCTGCCCTGTTCCTTATTATCATCATCCTGGTTACCCAGTTTAACTCGGTGTCTCAGCCTGTAATCATCATTACCTCAGTCATCCTTTCTCTGGGCGGGGTCTTTGTAGGGCTCGCCGTGCTGGATATGCCCTTTGGCATCATAATGACCGGGGTGGGGGTTATTTCACTGGCCGGGGTGGTGGTAAATAACGCCATCGTGCTTATCGACTATACTAACCGACTCCACAAAAGGGGTATGCATTTCAGGGAGGCGATTGTTGCTGCCGGATGCACCCGTTTGCGGCCGGTTATCCTGACTGCGGCGACAACCATCCTCGGCCTGATGCCCATGGTAACGGGTATTGCCTACAATTTTCATAAGATGGAGTTGTCCACCGTCAGTGAGTCGAGCCAGTGGTGGGGCCCCATGGCAAGCGCTGTTATTTTTGGCCTTACCATGGCCACGGTACTGACACTGGTGGTCGTTCCGACCCTTTATTCTCTGGTCTATACAGGTTCTCGTGATGCGGGGCGTGCGGTCAAGGCTATCCGCAGGGCCTATTGGGCCCCATTCTACCGTCTTACCGGCACAAGCCCTGAGGAAGAGGAGCAGGTTTGATGGACAGTATTCTCTTGGGCATATTGGTGGCTTTGGCCGTCTGGCTCTTTATGAAGCATCGGCAGGGGAACGGTGGCAGCCTGTTTGGTGGCCTGTTTTCGCGTTCGCGTTCGCAGGTTACGCACAAGCCTCCACCAAAACAGCGGGAGATGCCGCGTATTGGCACGCGCGGCACGATCACAGATGAGCAGATCAGTGCTCTTAAAGGTAATTTTTTCGAACCAACAAAAAAATGGAGCTTCGAAGAGGCAGCGCTGATCCTCGATTCTGTTACCTATTTGCGTGGAGTATGTAAGGAGGTTTTGGGAAATAAGCAACCACCGCTCGAATTGCAAAACGGGCTACTTGCGTTTATCCTGGAAAGTCAGGACTTGCGTGACTACGTCCGCAGGTGGGGCGAAGATCGGCGTAAAATGGGGGTCAATGGGAACGCAACTAAGCTCAAACACAACAATCAATTCAAACGGGTCGCAAAAAAGGCCACCGACCTCGCAGAGGACTGGCTTATTTAGTGTCCGGCCGAAAACTGTTATTTTTCCCAATCATTATTAACACTTCCTTTTATATGGGTCAAAAATTTGACAGATAGACAAGCCCTATGTCAAATTAGCCCATATTTCCCTATCAATGGTTCGATATACACATCTCAACTATCTGTTATAACGGAAGAATACTTACGAACTTCCCTTTGGCATGATTTCTGCTTAATAAGAAACAAAATGAAGTTTCCTTTTTTATTTTTTTTATCACAAAAGACAAAAAGTGAGGAGGTGTCAGGCATGAAAAACCTCGCGGTTTTGGGTTGTCTTGTTTTTTTCGTTTTCTTTTATGGGTGCCATGCTACCGGTGGCGGCGTTCACGTAGATTGGGGTGAAGATAAAGTGGTCAGCTCACCCTCAGGTCATGGTAAAGCAAAGGGCGGACCGCCCCCGCATGCTCCGGCTCATGGGTACCGGGCAAAACATACCTATCGCTATTATCCATGCGAGCGGG
>JAIWEZ010000082.1:0-6393 GCA_048631945.1 Gammaproteobacteria bacterium
TGGTTTACAGGCTCAACAGCTTCTTGTGGGTACGTCGCGCCAGGGCAGGCCGAAACAATGACCAAATTTTCAAAATTCAAATGACATAAACCCAAAGCCCATATTTAAGAGAAAAAATTATTGTTTTGAACATTTGGAAATTTAGAATTCGGATTTGTTGAGCGCAAGCTTCACTTCGTGTCGAGTTTCGAATTCCGTGCTTCGGATTTCCGGTTTATCCGGGTTAGGAGAAAGGACAGAGATGGGGGTGTCTAGGATAGCCTTAAACTGCGGAGCCATTTCAAAGGGACGGTATCTTTGGAACTCGGTTTTGCAAGATTTTCCCTTGACAACAGCGAATCGTTTCGGATAAAATCTTTGTTCAATAAATTCAGAGGAAAAAAGATGCACGGTTACCTAAGAAATCAATTGCGGAGCAAGAACTGGTGTTGGTGGTGGAACTCCGGAGGAGTTTGTCCACCGCTTGAGAGGTAACCGGTTTTTCCGGTAGGAATCCTAAGCCGTGGGTAAGCTCCTTACCCGCGGCTTTTTGTTTCTAAGTCGTGGGTTTATAGTGTGGCCGCGGCTTTTTTTTGTGCGATTTGGCCGGCTGGTAATCCATGTCGGCCCAGGAAAGGGTTAAAAGGAGGATTGTAGTGATTCACCCGGGCAAAGAAGAATTTCTTCGGCTTGCGCGCCGGTGCAACGTGGTGCCCGTCTTTCGGGAGATCACGGCAGATACTGATACACCCATCAGTCTTTTCAAGAAGGTGGCTCATGGGTCTGAATCTTTTCTTTTGGAAAGCGTGGAAGGAGGCGAGCGCTGGGGGCGGTACAGCTTTATCGGCCATCGTCCTCGGCTGGTGATAAGCGTCCGTGGCGAGGAGGTCGAACTTCGCCGCGGTAATGAAGAGCACACTCAATTTAAATGCCAGCCGTTTGCCTATATTAAGAACTTGATGAAGGGCTTTCGTGCCGAACCGGTCCCTGGATTGCCCAGATTCTTCGGCGGTCTTGTGGGCTACCTTAACTACGATATGGTGCGTTATTTCGAAGACCTGCCACACCCCAAGCCGGACGACGTTGGTATGCCGGACGCTGCTTTCACCATGCCGGGGCAAGTGATTATCTACGACAACCTCGCCCAGACTATCAAAGTAGTTGTCAATTGCTACATGCCGGATGATGTCAGCCATGCTGATGCCTATGATCAGGCAGTAGAACAAATTGAAGAGACTGAAAGACTGATCCGGGTCTCCATACCGTCCAAACCGAGGACAAAAGATCTGCAGCAGGATGTGACCATGACGTCCAATATGGATCGGAAGCGGTTCGAGAATATAGTCAGGCGAGCCAAGGAATACATCGAACAGGGAGAGGCCATCCAGGTGGTACTAAGCCAGCGTTTTCATACAGATCTCCATGTTGAGCCTTTTGAGATTTATAGGGCGCTTAGACGGGTGAACCCATCCCCTTATATGTACTACCTTCAAATCAACGACGAGATCGTCATCGGTGCCTCACCCGAGGTGCTGGTCCGCCTGGAAAACGGCCGTGTGGCATTGCGACCCATAGCGGGGACGCGCCCTCGGGGGATAGATGCCGAGGATGATCGGCGTTTGGAAGAGGAGTTGCTTGCTGATCCTAAGGAACGAGCAGAGCATGTGATGCTGGTGGACCTGGGCCGAAATGATGTGGGCCGTGTGGCCACCGTCGGAACAGTTGAGGTTAAGGACTTGATGGTGGTGGAGCGTTACTCCCATGTGATGCATCTGGTCTCCCATGTGGAAGGGGACCTGGCACCCGGCCTCGATATGTTTGATGTCCTGAGTGCGTGTTTTCCTGCCGGTACGGTTTCGGGAGCTCCCAAGGTGAGAGCCATGGAAATCATCAATGAACTTGAGCCCACTCGACGAGGCCTATATGCGGGTGCAGTCGGCTACTTTGGCTTCTCCGGCAACATGGACTTTTGCATTGCCATTCGCACGCTGATAGTGAGCGGTGGTCGTATTTACCTTCAGGTGGGTGCAGGTATCGTGGCTGATTCTGATCCGGCCCTGGAGTATGAAGAGACGATTAACAAAGGTAAGGCCCTAGTCAAGGCCTTGGAGATGGCCAATAATGGGTTAGTGTGATTTGGAGGGCTTGAAACGTGATCCTGATGATTGATAATTACGACTCCTTTACATATAATCTTGTTCAGTACCTGGGCATATTGGGTGCTGATGTAGAAGTCCGACGCAATGACCGTATTAGCCTGGAAGAAATCGAGGCCATGGGGCCGGAACGGCTGGTCATCTCGCCGGGGCCCGGCGTTCCGGAATCGGCGGGAATCATTATCCCAATAATACAACGCTTCTATCGGCACGTGCCTATCCTTGGGGTCTGTTTGGGTCACCAGGCTGTGGCTGTTTCATTTGGCGGCCGGGTGATACGCGCTGCCCGGCTCATGCACGGGAAGGTCTCACAGATTAACCATGACAAACGGGGTGTTTTTCGTGATGTGCCCGATCCTTTTACTGCTACCCGCTACCATTCTTTGGCTGTTGATGCTAAGAGCCTTCCAGGCTGTTTGGAGATCTCGGCAAGAGCCGAGGACGGCGAGATTATGGGTTTGAGGCACCTGGACTACCCTGTGCATGGAATACAGTTTCATCCGGAATCTATTCTGACTCAGGAAGGAATGCGTATTCTGGAAAACTTTCTCAAGCTTTAGGAAAAAGGCTTTTTCCTAACTGGCCAAACCCGAACCAAAAAAGATTTGATGCTTGATCCTGGATAATCCTTGATTCCAGTATCCAGTATCGAGCATCCAGTATCAGATTTTATAGTTCCTCAAACCAAACAAATGGAGGAGGTCATGTTAAAGCAAGCTATCCAGAAAGTGGTCAGCCGCTCGGACCTAAGTGAAGAAGAGATGGAAGCTGCCATGGAAGTGATCATGACCGGCCAGGCCACACCGGCCCAGATCGGTGCGTTTATTACCGCTCTTCGTCTCAAGGGCGAGACCATAGAAGAGATCACAGGAGCCGCCCGGGTCATGCGCCGAAAGGCCACACGCATCCGGGTCAAAGACGACCAGATAAACATAGACCGTGACGAAATCAATCTGGACCTGGAAACAATCATAGATACCTGTGGTACCGGCGGAGACGGCACCAATACGTTTAATGTTTCTACCACCACTGCCTTTGTGGTGGCCGGTTGTGGCCTGCGGGTGGCCAAGCACGGCAATCGTTCTGTCTCCAGTCTCTGCGGTAGTGCCGATGTCATTGAGAGTTTGGGCGTGAATTTGGACGTACCCCCTGCAGTGGTTGAAAAGTGTCTCAACCAGGTGGGCATCGGCTTTCTCTATGCCCCGGCCCTTCACGGTGCTATGAAGCATGCCATCGGACCTCGTCGGGAGATAGGCATCCGGACCATTTTCAACATCCTTGGTCCCCTTACCAACCCGGCTGGGGCGAATGTTCAGGTGCTTGGCGTTTACGAAAAAGACCTTACGCCGGTCTTGGCTGAGGTTTTAGGTAAGCTGGGCTCGCGCAGTGCCTTCGTGGTCTACGGCGAAGGGAGTCTTGATGAAATCAGTATTGCCGGCAAGACCCAGTTGAGCGAGTTAAAGGACGGCCGGGTTGATACCTACACCATTGAACCGGAAGACTTTGGTCTGCCTCGCGCCAACCTGGACGATATTCGTGGTGGCGACGCTCAGGAAAATGCCGGCATTATCCTGAGTGTGCTGAAGGGTGAACCGGGTGCCAGGAGAGACATAGTGCTCCTGAATGCTGCTGCCGCCCTATTGGCGGCAGGGCGGGCAACCGATTTCCCGGACGGTATCACCCAGGCTGCTGAGGCCATAGATAGCGGGCGAGCCCTGGAAAAACTTGAAGGGATGAAGAGAATTACTAATGAATACAAAAAAGCCTAAGCCGGCGCAGCCGGAATTCGGGAATTCAGGAATTCAGGGATTGAGGGATTCGTGCATCCAAAATCGAATACGATTCTTGACGAGATTGTTGCCCAAAAACGTCGTAGAGTAGATGAGCTGAAACGGACGCACTCGATACCTGATCTGCAAAAGGCTGCAGCGTTGGTGTCTGCGCCCCGTGATTTTTTTCGTGCACTACAAGACGACAGAGAGCCTGCCGTCATTGCTGAGATCAAGAGAGCCTCGCCCTCGGCCGGATTGATCCGCCCCGATCTGGATGTGGATGCTATTGTTGCAAGTTATGAAAAAGGTGGGGCTGCTGCTGTCTCGGTGATTACCGAAGAAGACTTTTTTATGGGCAAGCCGGAATACCTTCGCCAGGCACATGACGCGGGCAGTTTGCCGGTTCTGTGCAAGGATTTTATCATCGATCCGTTGCAGGTATTTGCCGCCCGTGTTGCTGGAGCAGATGCCTTGCTGTTAGTGACTGCCGTATTAGATCAGGATTTGCTGGTTAGCCTGCTGAAGACGGCTCGCTCTCTTGGCATGCACTGTTTGGTGGAGGTGCACGATGAGGATGAGCTGGACCGGGTGTTGGCGACCGATGCTAGAATTATCGGCATCAACAACCGTAACCTGCGGACCTTTGAGGTAAGACTGGACACCACCCTGAGGCTGCGGCCGCTTGTGCCGGCGGGCCGGTTGATAGTTAGCGAAAGCGGTATTCACGAGCGTGCTGACATGGAGACCTTGGCGGCTGCCGGGGTCGATGCGGTGCTGGTGGGAACCAGTCTCATGCGTGCCGCCGATCCGGAGCAAAAGATTAAGGAGCTGAGGGGAAGGTCGTGAAGATTGAGAACACATCGTCTGCTGGACACCGCTCTCGCTTAGGCGAGGCTGGCGTGTGTGTACGCGTTGGGGGGACGTATTATCATTTGTCTCGTTAGGGATATTTGAGAGAATAGCCCGGCAATTCATTGCCGGGATGAGTTGAAGACAAATACAAAAGTCCTGTACGGACGACAGAACAAGGTCGGCCCAATGGCAAATTCATATATTAGTTTATATGTCCACTATGTGTTTAGCACCAAACAACGCTTCCCGTTGATTCTTCCTGAAATCCAGGATCGTTTGTGGGCTTACATGGGAGGGATTGCACGAAAAAACAAAATGAAGGCTTTGGCAGTCGGTGGCACGGAGGACCATGTTCACATCCTTTTATCATTACCAGCCACAATTTCTATATCCAAAGCCATACAACTGATCAAAGGGAATTCTTCTAAGTGGATACACGAAACCTTTGAGCATACAGGAAAATTTTCATGGCAGGAGGGATATGGTGCTTTCAGCGTTAATGTCTCCATCGTGAAAGAAACCATCCGCTATATTGGGAGACAGGCAGAGCATCATCAGCATAGATCCTTCAAAGACGAATACATTGAGTTTCTAAAGAAACACGGGATCGATTATGATGAGCGGTATGTTTGGGACTGAAGACTGAAGTCTGTCGTCCCTGCGGGACTGTATGCTTTTTTTATCCATCTGACCCCGGCAATAAATTGCCGGACTATTCTCAAATGTCCGTCCGGGACAGGAAAGGGGTTCCCCTCACTCGTGGATACGACTGTACGCATTAAGATCTGCGGCATAACCGATACTGAAGATGCCATAGCTGCGGCCGAGCTGGGCGCTGATGCTCTCGGCTTTGTCTTTGCCCCCAGCCCCCGGCAAATTTCTCCAGAGATGGCACGCGAGATCATCACGGCTCTACCGCCATTTGTTCGGACAGTGGGTGTCTTTATGGATCAGGACCCTGATGAAGTGTCATACATTGCTGATTTGTGCCGTCTGGACCTGCTTCAATTTCACGGAAAGGAATCTCCCACTTACTGTGCCCGGTTCGAACAACGGGTAATCAAGGCGGTACGGGTGCGGAACCAAGGTCATCTGGAAGGCTGCTCTGAATACACCGGCATTATTGATGCCTTGCTGCTGGATACCTATGTATCCGGTCGATCTGGGGGGACCGGCCTTACGTTTGACTGGAACATAGCGCTGGAGGCTAAAAGATACGGGCGGATAATTCTGGCCGGAGGGCTCAACCCGGATAATGTAGCTGAGGCTATCAGTATGGTGAAACCTTATGCAGTTGATGCCAGCAGCGGCCTGGAGCAAAAACCGGGGGTAAAGGATCGTGAGAAGATGGCCAGATTCATCCAAACAGTCCGCCGCACCGGGAAAGAATAAGGATCTGGCAACTATTCACTGCAGAGACTTGTAAGGCTCAGTGAAGAAAGTTTTTGCTATTGTCGGTGAGAGGCCGGCAAGAGTAAAGTTTCGTACCTGAATCCTAATATGTTAGTTATGCGGGATGACTTAGTCAGAATTGTAAGCGAATCAAGGAATAGTCACCGGGGATAAGACTTATTGTTTTTCGCCCTCTCAGCGGAAAACAAAGAAACATAAACTCAGCGGTCTTTGCGCCTCCG
>JAIWEZ010000082.1:6403-8616 GCA_048631945.1 Gammaproteobacteria bacterium
GGTGAATCGATTAAAGGAGCTGCTATGGAAAGATCAGGATATTACGGGCAGTTCGGAGGGGCCTTCATCCCAGAAATTCTTGTTGCCACCCTTGAGCAATTGCAAGCCGTCTTTGGACAGATCAAGAAGGACCCCACCTTCTGGAAGGCGTATCAAAGCCTTATGTCCACCTATTCCTGTCGGCCCACCCCCTTGACATATTCGGAGAACCTGACTCGCCATTTCAAAGGGCCGCATTTTTATATCAAGCGTGAGGACCTGAATCATACAGGTGCCCATAAACTGAACAATGTTATGGGGCAGGGGCTTGTCGTTCAAAGAATGGGCAAAACCCGGGTCGTTGCGGAGACCGGAGCAGGTCAACACGGAGTGGCAACCGCTACCATGGCTGCAAAATTCGGCTTTGAGTGCACGATCTATATGGGAGAGGTGGATGTTGTGCGCCAGCGGCCCAATGTCTTTTGGATGGAACAATTAGGAGCCACCGTGGTTCCGGTTAAAGACGGAAGCCGTATCTTGAAAGATGCCATTAATGAGGCCCTGCGAGACTGGGCCACCAACATGGACTCCACTCACTATGTGCTGGGAACTGCCTGCGGCCCACACCCTTATCCGGAGATGGTCTCCTATTTTCAATCGATAATCGGATCGGAGGCACGAGATCAGATACTCGGCAAAGTCGGTCGGCTGCCTAACCGGGTATACGCCTGCGTAGGAGGGGGGTCGAATGCCCTAGGCATATTCCAGGGTTTTCTTGGCGACTCTGAGGTGGAACTGGTGGGTGTGGAAGCCGGGGGCGAGGGCTTGAAGTCCGGGAAACATGCATCGCGTCTGGCTTCGCAAGACGGCAGCATCGGAGTAGCCCAGGGATACAAGACCTATTTTTTGCAAAATGACGACGGGCAAATGCTGGAAACACACAGTGTAGCGGCCGGTCTTGACTACATAGGTGTTTCGCCTATACTATCCGCCTATCATGAACAGGGTCGCATCCGCTTTGAAGCAGCTACCAATGACGAGGTCTTGGAAGCCACCCGGCTTACCATGAAAAAGGAAGGAATCATTCCGGCCCTCGAATCAGCCCATGCGCTGGCAGGTGTGTTCAGGGAGTCCTCGCAGATGTCAACCGATGACGTTGTCCTGATAAACCTCTCTGGTCGCGGTGACAAGGATATATTCACCATTGCGGATGCACTCGGGGATGAAAGCTGGAAAAGGTTCATTGCCAACAAGGCGGAGGCATACAGTGCTTGAAGACCACATTAGGCAAAAGGCTAAAGAGAGAGGTATCTTGCTGATGGCTCACGTGGTGGTGGGCTATCCTGACCTGGAGGAGAGTTTCGAGCTGGTAAAGGCGATCGTTTCCGCTGGTGTGGATGTTATGGAACTACAGATTCCTTTTTCAGAACCGATTGCAGACGGCCCGGTGATTTTGAAGGCTAACCAGTCTGCCCTGGCTGCGGGCGTCAAGGTAGACGATTGCTTCAAGTTTGCGAACCGGGTCACAAAGGCTTTCGATATTCCGTTCCTTTTCATGACTTACTACAACATCGTGTTCAAGCGGGGAGAGGAGCGATTCTTTGCTGAAGCTAAAGCAGCAGGAATCCGGGGCACGATCGTGCCCGATGTGCCCCCAGAGGAGGGGGAGTCATATCATGCCGCAGCGCTTGCTCACGGCATTGATCCGATTTTCATACTCTCGCCTACTTCCACCCGGGATCGCTTGGCGTATCTCGCGGGCTTTGGCCACGGCTTTTTCTATTGCGTTGCCCGTAAGGGAATAACAGGTGCTAAAACGACATTTTCTGCAGAACTGGACGAATTTCTCAGTCGATGCAGGAACGTGACGCAGCTACCACTGGCATTGGGGTTTGGTGTCAGCAGGAGAGAAGATGTAGACTTCTTGAATGGAAAGGTTGAAATCGCGGTGGTTGGAAGCCAGGCCCTGCGCATATTGAACACAGATGGAGTCGAGGCAGTGGGGAATTTTTTTCGCGGGCTGCGATAGATTTCGTGAATTAAAAGTTCCTGCGTTCTAAGGGCTTGCGCAAGCCCTAAGGCCCTCTCTATTTACTGTTTGCAGCTAGTGCCCATCCACGAATCGTAATAAATCAATGGGCACAAGCGTAAGTTTCCAATTCAGAAATGAGCAATTTTCCGCAAGGTCAAGGAAAACAAGGGGTTGCGCGGAGGCGTACCGAGGTACGTCGCAC